>NZ_JBSSBR010000020.1:0-53965 GCF_054059035.1 Thermostichus sp. MS-CIW-36 | reverse complement strand
ACCTGGGGATGGAAGTGATGCACGAGCGGAATGCGCACAACTTCCCGCTGGATTTGGCGGCGGTGGAGGTAGCGCCTGCGGTGCGTGGCTGATGGCCTGACCTGACGCTTCAACAGCATTGGTGGATCCCCCAGCTTGGTCTGGGGGATTTTTTTGTTCTCTTTGCTGGGGTGATCTTTCCCAGAGCTTTTCTAGAGTTAAATTGGGGCCATTGCCTCTGTGACTTAGGGATATGGCAATCATTTCTTCTCGGGATACAGGCCAGAACGCTGAGGGCCCCAAGCGGCGGCAGCAAAAGTCTTCAGCCTGGAGAAAAGAAGGCAGAGAGTTGAGCTTTGCTGGGGAAAGGGGAGCGGATCCCTCTGCCCTGTTGCAGCCGCAAGCCCACCCTGGCGAAGCCCAGGAAGAATCCCTGCGCCCGCGCACCCTAGCGGAATATATTGGCCAGACGGAACTTAAAGAAGTGCTCTCCATTGCCATTGCGGCGGCCCGCGCTCGCCAAGAGCCTCTGGATCACCTGCTGTTCTACGGCCCGCCTGGTCTAGGCAAAACCACGGTGGCAGCAGTGCTGGCGGCAGAAATGGGATCCCAGTTCTACATGACCACCGCGCCGGCTTTGGAGAGCCCCCGCGACATTGCCGGGTATTTGGTGCGCTTGAAGCGGGGGGATGTGTTGTTTATTGACGAGATCCACCGCCTGCCCAAGGTTACAGAAGAATTGCTCTATCCGGCGATGGAGGATTTTCGTCTTGATATCACCATTGGCAAAGGTCGCTCTGCTCGCATCACCTCTCTGCCCTTGGAACGCTTTACCCTCATCGGGGCCACAACCCGCATTGGCGCCCTCACTTCTCCGCTGCGGGATCGCTTTGGCCACGTGCAACGGCTGCGCTTTTACGAGCCTCACGAGCTGGTGCAGATCGTGCTGCGCACGGCTCGCCTCTTAAATGTCTCCACCGATCCAGAAGGGGCTGCAGAGATCGCCCGCCGTTCTCGGGGCACGCCCCGCATTGCCAACCGCCTGTTCAAGCGGGTGCGAGATTACGCCCAGGTGCGAGGGGATGGCCACATTAGCCAAGAAGTGGCAGCAGCCGCTCTGGAGCTGTTCCAGGTGGATCCCATGGGCTTGGATTGGATCGATCGCAAGCTGCTGACGGTGCTGGTGGAGCAGTTCGGTGGAGGGCCAGTGGGCTTGGAGACGATGGCCGCGGTGACGGGTGAGGATCCCCAAACCATTGAAGAAGTGTATGAGCCTTATCTGCTGCAGATCGGCTACCTGCAGCGCACGCCCCGGGGTCGAGTGGTTACCCCTGCTGCGCTACGGCATCTGGGCTATGAAGCCCAGTCTCCTCTGCCTTTGTGGAGCTAATTTGTCTTTTCCCTCTCCCACAAAAGGAGAGAAGGGGTTGAGAGCATGCCTCTAACCCCCAAAACCCT
Organism: Thermostichus sp. MS-CIW-36; assembly: GCF_054059035.1. Lineage (NCBI taxonomy): Bacteria > Bacillati > Cyanobacteriota > Cyanophyceae > Thermostichales > Thermostichaceae > Thermostichus > Thermostichus sp. MS-CIW-36. The sequence goes on along the minus strand of NZ_JBSSBR010000020.1, from coordinate 52,528 downwards.
GAACTTTGCTGAATTTACTGAGCTTTAGGCGGTTTGGCAAAAGTCATTGAGAGGGATATAGTAGACCAAGTTTCCCCCTGATCCTTGAGTCCACCGCAACGGTTGCCGGGAAGTGAAGGGGGAAAGCGCTCGGGGGGTATTCCTCAGGGCTTTGCGGGATACCGCCTTCCTGCTCAGAGATAGGCAGGATGCGATCGCTTCTTTCCTGAACCATGTTCAGGAGAGTTCAGCGTGAATGTATCAGCTCCATATCTAGCTGCGGTCATTGCCCACAGGGCTGAAGCTGGGCACCACCAGCTCGCGGTTTTGCTTGGTAAGGCGACCGTACAGCTCCTGCGTGTTGGGGAAGTTGGCCGCCGGCAGGGTGGGGAAGCGGCGATAGGGCACCGTGTCCTCGCCGAAGAGATCCCGATACTCCTGGGTGTTCAGCAGGGCGCGCACAAAGGCTTTCACCCCCTGGGTGGCCAAGATCTGGTTGTACTTGCGGATCTCCTGCTGGTTGAGAGGAGCACGGCCCAGGAAGTGCTTGGTGCCCAGCTCGATCACCTTGGTGTTGGGATAGGGGGCATAGAACTCGGAGCGGTACAGCTCGGAACACCCCAGCGCCTCGATGAACTCCTTGACGGTGATCTCGCCGTTGCGCAGCTTGGACTCGGCAGAGCTGAGCTCGCCGCTGATGTTGTAGATGTCCATATCCCGCTCGAAGACCTGCCGGTAGGCGGCGCGGATGAGGTTGTTGACTTCCGCTTTGTTGGCCAGGCTGGTGAGCTTGAAGACAGGGATCTCTTGGCGTACCTTGGGCACCCCCTGCTGGGCCCGCCGCTGGATTTCCAGCTCGCCGGAAGGCATATCCCGAGGCTGACCCAACTTGACAAAGAGAGGGATGTCGTCGTCGGTGCGAATGGGCTTGGTTGCAACAGCCATGTCGGTGGAGCCGGGGCGCATCCGCCGCAGCGCCAGGCCGCCGGGGGTGAGGTAGCGCTCATAGGGCACGATATCTTCCCCGAAGACCTGCTGGTACTCCTCGCTGTCGAGGATGGCGTCCACGACGGCGTAGAACCCTTTCTTGGAGGCGATGTCAAATAGGCGGTTCATCTCCTGGCGCCCGTAGGTGGGTCGGCCCAGCAGCTTGCGGTGGATAAACTCGATGGCTTTGCAGACATACAAGCTGGACCAGTACTTGTTGCGGAAGAGATCCGACTTGGCCAGTTGGCGAATAAACTCTTTGACAGGAATTTCCCCCGACTCCAGCTTGATCTCCCAACGGGTTAGCCGTTGGCCTTCGTAGGGCATGTAACCGTACACCTGCTGGTAGCAGGCGCGGATCACCGCTTGCGTCGAGACTTCGCTGCCAACAATCCCCGCCCGCACCCCTAGCCGCCGGCTGCGATCTCCCGGAGTCTGGGTGAGCTTGAAAACCTTCGGGCCAAGGCTGCCGGGATCCCCTGCTGCTCTGGGATTGGTGCGCTCGTTGGTCAGGGCAAAGCCGCGCCGGATGAGGATGCGCTTGACATCTTTGTTGAAGGGAGCAGGGCGGGCGCTGAGGGAACGGGTTTCCTTGGGGAAGATAGCCCCAAATTGGATCTCCAGCGGGTCGTTGCCGGAGCCATAGGCATGCTGATCCGGCAGAGGCCGGTTGTAGCGGGCAAAGAGGGTAATGAACTGGGGCACCTTGCGGCGGGGGGCAGCGTAGGTGTAGAGGTCGAACTTGGCTCCCCAGTTGGCGCTGGTTTGGGCTTCTATCCCCAGCTTGCGCAGGTAGGGTACCGTCTCTTCGCCGAAGTAGTCCCCGTACTCGCGGCTGTCCACCAGGGCGTCCACCAGGCCGGCCAGGCCCTTGCTGGAGACGATGGAGAAGTAGGTCTGCACTTCCTCGCGGGTTTCAGGGGCCCGCCCCAGGAAGTGGCGGAAGGCCAGCTCCACGACGCGGCTGTTGATGTAAGGCTCGTAGAACTGCTTGCGATACAGCTCCGATTTGCCCAGGCGGCGAATGAACTCCTTCATGGAGATCTCGCCGTTTTTCACCTTCGACTCCAGGTCGGAAAGCTTGAGGCCGTAGGCGCGGCGGATATCCCGCTCAAACACCTGTCGATAGGCGGCCTTGATGACTTCTTCTTTCTCGGCGTTGGACAGCCCCGGCTTCATGGCAAAAACGGGAACTTTTTCGGCAGCCAAGTTGTAGATCTGGGGTAGCTGCAGCCCTTGCAGAGGGATCCCGTCGGCGGTGCTGGCATTGCGCTGCCGCAGCTTGTCGGAAGGGGCGGGGGCGATGAACTCGCTCAGCAAGACATCGAAATATTGGTTGATGATGGCAACCGCTTCGGCATCTTTGCGGAAGTAGCCAGCCGCCGCCCGTTTCATCTCTTGAATGGCGACAATGGTGGCCTCGGCGGAGCAGGCATTTTCGATGATCTCCCGCAGGCCGCGGGTGTTGACGGCGATGATGCTGGGATCCCCGGCCACCAGGGCGTAGGTAACGTAGCGCAAAAACCAGCTCAGATCCCGCAGCGATTTGCGCATGTTGGCAGCTCCGTAGCGGGAGATGTTGATGGGGCGGAAATTGGGGGGAATCTCCACACCGCTGGCGCTAAAGATGTTGCGGATGGCCTCAATGAATCCGCCGGTGGATTCCACGTAGAAGGCAGTACCCAGCTTGAAGGCTTCTTTCTCGTCTTGGGTCGCTTCTGGCCGCTCCAGATAGGCCATGGGCGAGCCCCCTGTGAAGATGCGGTTGGCTGCCCGGCTGACGATGATTTCCGAATTGGCCGCAATGACCTCGGCAATCTCTAGCCGTTTCAGGCCGCTGGAGAAAAAGTCCTCGAGGCGATCCAGCTCGGTGCGTCCCAGATAGCGATCCTGCTGTTCCGCCTGGGAGATGGTCGATACAGGCACGGTTTGGTAGAGACGGGGGTTGGAAACGACTGCGCCAGCGGATACGTTGATACCCATCGATCTTTTAAACTCCGTTTTGATCGAAAAAACTGCCGACAAAGGCCGAGGACAGTGCCATCGAAGGGGGTGAAGAGGCTGACCCACGACTGGAGGAGCATCCCTCTCTGAGCTGAGAAGGATCGATGCCCGATCCCTGAGGGGGAAGCCAAGCCTAGAATACTAGGGGCACGGGCCCAGAGTGGGGAGGTTGTTGCAGTTTGTAACACTGTTTCTCATCCACAAAGACATGGCTCTCAACCCAGCTCTACCCTCCCATCTGTTGTCTTCCGCTTTTCTCCTTGAGGATTGGGAGCAGGGACATTACGAACGCGTTACCCAGGTTTTACAGCAACAGCTCGAGCAGGGATCCCCCTCTCCAGAGCTGTATTGGGAGCTGGGAGCCGCCTATCTCCTGCTGGGTCGGGAACTGGAGGCGCAGCTGGTGTGGCAAGAGGGCTTGGCGATGCTGCAAGCGGGGGGGGTGGCCGAATCCGAGGCCGTCTACCACCTGCTGAGGAGCTTGCAGGCTTTGGCGGAAAGCCTGTGGGAGAAGGGCCATTGGCCGCAGGCAGCAGCTCTGTATCGGCAGCTTCTGGAGGTGGGGGATGGGCTTTCTGGGCTGGAGCTGTCTTCTGGCCAGGCTTTGGCTGCTCACCGCATTGGCCTGACCCAAGAGCGGAGCCGGCTGTGGGCTGCGGCAGCGGAGTGGTTTGAGCGGGCTTGCCAGCAGGATCCGACGGCGGCAGAGAGTTTTTGGCGCTGGGGCTTGGCCCTGATGAAGCTGGGCCGTTTGCGAGAGGCGATTTCCCCTCTGCAGGAGGCTGCGCGGCTGCGCCCTGAGTGGGGGGATCCCTGGGTACAGATGGGCTTGGCGTGGCTGGATCTGCAGGATCCAGTTCAGGCTGTGGGGTGTTTCCAGGCGGCTGAGGCGCGGGGCACCGGGACAGCTCAACTCTACAGCTACTGGGCGGAAGCGGAAGTGCGGTTGGCTCACCCTGAGGCGGCTTGGGAGAAGGTTTGCCGAGCGGTGGCAGCGGAACAGAATTGGGTGCAGGCGTGGTGCGAGGGCAGTGGCAGAGAAAGCCCTCTGCGATCTGGACTGGAGCAGGCATGCAGAGGGGAGGGCCCCGATTGCCTGCTGTACTCGGCTTGGCGGCAGCGTTGGGCTCCAGAAGGCGTTGCCCCTCCAGCAGACTCCTTTTCCCAGAACACCCCCCCTACAACCGACTTCTGGCCGGTGCCAACCCAAGGCTACCTCACCACCCGGCAGTGGCATCAGGCCACGGGCGAAGGGGACTACCAACTGCTGGATCCAGGGGGGGTTCTCTGTCTAAAAGCGCCCCCTGCCGCTGATCCCGACATTTTGCAAAAGTTGCGCCCGCAGCGCATCCCCTTGGCAGAGACCTTTGTCGCCCAGATCCCCCGAGGATCCGTCCACGTGGGCCACTATCCCCGCCACCTCTACGCCAGCTTTGCCAGCGGGGTGCTCACCCGCCGGGGAGAATTGCTCGCCGATCTATCCCTGAGCTTGCCGCCGCCGGAGTTCCTCGACTGGGACTACAGGCCAGATCACCTGCGACACCACCCCCTGCTGGGCTTGCCCCATCTCCCCCCACCGATCCCACTGGATGGCCCCGTTGCCCTTTTGCCCTTGGGGGCAGTTAATTACTTTCACTGGATGGTGGATACTCTGCCGGCCCTCGATATCCTGCAGCGGTCGGGCGCCCTGGAAAAGGACATTCCCATCTTGATCCACGGGTATCAAAGAAAGCCCTTTCAGGTGCAGAGCTTGGCTGCTTTGGGGATCCCAGTCGAGCGCATCCTCAGCTTTGAGCAGTTGGGGGGATCCCATCTGCAAGCCCAAAACCTGATCGTGCCCTCAGCAGGCGCTCCGGTGGGGTGCTTGACGCCTAGGGGATTGGAGGTGCTGCGGCAACTGGCCCAGCCGAGTTTCTCCATCGACCCCCTGCAGCCGCGGCGGATTTACATCAGCCGTCGCTCTGCCCGCTGGCGGCGGGTGATCAACGAAGCGGAGGTGCTAGCCTGTTTGCACCCTTGGGGATTTGCACCGGTGCCGATGGAAACCCTTTCTCTTCAAGAGCAAATAGCCCTAATGCAAGGGGCAGAGGCGGTGATCGGGATCCACGGGGCGGGCCTAACCAACCTCGCCTTTTGTCAACCCGGCACCACCGTCATCGAGATCTTGCCCAGCAATGCAGTGCTTCCCTATTTTTGGAGTATTGCTCAGGTGGCAGGGTTAAGGTATTTCCCCTTGGTGGCGCCTGTTTGCGATCCGGCTTTGGTGGCTCTTCTTTCCAGCCCCGATTTGGATCGAGAAGATGCCTGGGTTCGGATCCCGGACTTGCTGAATGTGCTGGAACAGACAGGGATCAAGGGATGATGGGATCGGAGGGACTCGAACCCTCACGTTCTTGAGGAACAACGGATTTTAAGTCCGTAGCGTCTACCATTCCGCCACGATCCCAATCTGTCGGCAATAGCCGTACTACTCTACCAAACTGCTTGCCTTGGGGGGGCAAGTCTTTAAGTTGGTTCACCCAGCCCTGCAGTGGAGGGTATGAAGTAGGGGATTGCTGCCCCTGCTGATGGGATCCCTGCTGTGCCCGCTGGCTTGAAGCTCCTACAACTTCTCTTTCAAAAAAACGTTGGCCACCCAGATCCCCACCACCGCCAAGGCGGCCATCCCATAAAGGGTATAGCTATAGCTGCCCAGCCTATCGCGAATTTGCCCCGTGATCATCGTTCCCACCAAGGCCCCAACTCCATAGGCGGTAAACACAATGCCGTAGTTCTGGGCGTAGCGTTCGGGATCAAACAAGCGCAGGGTCAGGGCGGGAGCCATGGCCAGCCACCCCCCCAGGCAAAACCAAAGCAAGGAAAAAGTTACCCAGTAGGCCAGAAGGGATCCCTGAGGAGGCAGGAGCATTAGCCCACAGGCCAGCAGGATCAGCCCATAGGAGCCCGTAGTGACCTGATGGGGATGTAATCGATCGGCCAACCAGCCAAACAGAGGACGGCTGAGCCCGTTGAAAAGGGCGAAGAGAGCCACACTGTTGGCAGCCGCAGGGGGATCCAGGCCGATCAGCTCTTCCCCCACAGGACCAGAAATCCCAATGGCGCTTAAACCAACCAGGGTGCCGATGGCGTAGCAGATCCACAGGCCATAGAAGGAGGGGTTCCTCAGCAGAGGGAGAGAGCGCCGAGAAGTCAACGGAGAGCGATCTGGGCCATTCGTGGATTTTCTTGGAAAAGGTGAGGAAGGGATCCAATCGGGAGGAGGAAATCTCAGTTGGGTTGCGATCCCCAAGATCACCGCTGCAAAGAGGATCCCCAAAATCAGCAGCGTAGGCCGAGCCCCCAGTGCCTCGATCAAGCAGTTGGCCAGGGGAGCAGTGAGCAGGGGAGATAGGCCAAAGCCGACAATGGTGGATCCCACGGCCAATCCCTTGCGATCCGGGAACCAACGGGCTGCCACGGCCATTGGCACTCCATAGGCTATTCCCACACCGCTGCCGGCAATGACTCCATAGCAGAGGGCAATCCACCCAATGGAGGGGGCGAAGCTGGCCAGCCCATAGCCCAGGCCCACCAAGCTGCCCCCCAGAGCCAGTACTCGGCGGGATCCCCAGCGGGGGATGACAAACCCTGTGATGGGCATGAGGGTAGCGTAAAACACGAGGGCAACGGTGTAGGGCAGCAGGCTCTCACTGGCCCCGATCCCCAGCTCTGTTTCCAGAGGCTTGCGGAAAATGCTCCAGGAATAGACGGTTCCCAAGCAAAGAAGAACCAGGAGCCCCTGGAGGATGAAAAGCCATCTCCCCATATGGGCCGGTTGTCCATACAAAGTAACGGGGAATCCAACCCTTTTCATGGGTATCTAGAGCTTGTTGGAGCTGAGTTCAACCCATTCTCTCAGCCCTTTCGGGGATGAGCCGATAGGAATAGAATTGCTTGAATTGTTCAGCCAACCGTTGGCTAGAGGCGTTTGGCCTCTACCGTCTTGGGCAGAGACAAAGGCTCCGGCAGCTCCGGGATGGACAATTCCCAACCGTTGCTCAAGGTGAAAATGGTTTCCCCGGCCTCTGAACGGGTGGCCACAACCGATTCTTCCAGATCTTTTTTGGGAACGTAGACCATCAAATGCCCGTAGGCACTTTCGTGCAGGATGACTTTCATAGCCCTTTCTCCACAAGTTCCAGCTCTTGGGCACGGCACCCCACCACCAAGCCTTTGGCCAAGCAGTGGACGGCATAGACGTAAAACCGTTGTAGAAAGGTGCCAATGGAAATCACGTAACCTTCGTCGCCGGGAACGGCCAAGATTTTCCCCACCGGCTGGCCGAAGAAGGTGCCATCGTTGCGGATGACCTTACGGATGCGGACTTTGTCGCCCAGCTCAAATTGGGGAGGGCGATCCAGCTCCAGTTCGTCGCTCATGGGGTACCTCCTGTGATTTCTGCCAGCACCTGACAAAGCTCTTGGCGGGTTAGGCTGCGGCCTACTTGGCGCGCCCGTCGAGACACGGCTGCCAAAATGGCCTGAGATTTGGAAGTTTCCTTTCCGGACAAGCGGTTAGACAACATCGGGATGGCTCTCCTCTGGGATGGGTTCTGGAGTGTGTTGCGCCCATTGCGTCAGCGTTGCGCGGCAATAACGGGCCAGTTCCGCCGGTGGGATCGGATGCTTGCAGTGGGTGACGTGCTGCCGCACCTGTTCCAGGAGCTTTTCCAGTTGGCCAGGTGGGATCTGCTCGACAGGGATCCCGTGTTCCTTGAGGATTTGCAGCAGCAAATGCCGGCCGGAGTGTTTGCCCAACACCAGCCGCCGCTGGCCGCCCACGGCTTCTGGTGGGAAAGGCTCATAGGTCTGGGGATCCCGCAGCACTCCCGCCGCATGAATGCCCGACTCGTGGGCAAAGGCGTTGTCGCCAACGATGGCCTTCCAGGGGGGGAGGGGAGCACCGCTGGCCCGCGCCACCTGTTGAGACAGCTCCCGCAAACGGCGGGTATCCACCCCAACATCGATCCCCAAGGTGTAGCGCAAAGCCATCACCACCTCTTCCAAGGGGGCATTGCCGGCCCGTTCCCCCAAGCCGTTGACGGTGGTGTTCACCGACTGAGCGCCGGCGCGGATTCCGGCTAAGGCATTGGCAGTGGCCATGCCCAGGTCGTCGTGGGTATGCATCTCCACAGGGATATCGATGGCCCGCACCAGACGGCGAATCTGCTTGTAGGTGCTAAAAGGATCCAAAACGCCCACCGTATCGCAGTAGCGGAAGCGCCGACAGCCCCAGCTTTGGGCCATTTGGGCCAGCTCGATCACCTGCTCCAGGGGGGTGCGGCTGGCATCTTCTGCCCCCACCGAGACCCACAGCCCCTGCTCCAAGGCCATCTCCACGCATTGGCGCAACTGTCGCAGCAGCCGAGGGCGATCCCCTTGGAACTTGGCAGCGATTTGCCGATCCGAGACCGGCACGGAGATGTGGATCCGCTTGAGGCCGCAACGAATAGAGGCGAGGATATCGCTGGGCACAGCCCGGTTCCACCCCAGCAGCTGAGCCCGCAGCCCCAGGCTGAGCATGGCGCGAATGGCTTCCGTTTCCACGGCGCCCATGGCCGGGATCCCCACCTCAATTTCGGGTACGCCAATGGCATCCAAGAGGGCGGCAATGGAGATTTTCTCGGGGATTTGGAAGGCTACCCCTGCCGCTTGCTCCCCATCGCGTAGGGTGGTGTCGTTGATGGTGATAGAGGAATTCATGGGATCCATCCTCCAAGACCTACGGCCCGCCTAGGCAATCGGTAACCGTCGATGGTGCTCCGCACCGCTAGCGGGACCCCGGTTGCGTCAGGGCAATCATGTCCAGGGTAGAAAGCTCAACCAAGTTGCCGCAGAATTCATCAGATTCCTGTAAGGCTTGGCTGTTCCTCTTAGCGGGGTGGAGTCTTTGGAGCAGGGGATCCTTGACAAAGTCCGACAAAGTCCGGCCTTTGGGATCCCGCTGCTCTGGCCATCAACGAATTAAGTCGAAGGAGATGTCGGTTTTGCCGGGGATGATGCTGCGCCGATCGGCCTCATCCAGAAGGGTGTTGACAATCCAGTTAAGGAGGTTGAGCGCCCCCACATAGCCATAGGTGGGATAGCGATGCAGATGGTGGCGGTCGAAGATGGGGTAGCCGATGCGCACCAAAGGCGTGCCCGTATCCCGCCACAGGTATTTGCCGTAGGAATTGCCGATCAGCAGATCCACCGGCTCGGTGAACATCAGAGAGCGCAGATGCCAGAGATCCTTGCCCCCCCAGACGGTTGCCCCCTGTCCATAGGGACTGGAGGCCAGCAGTGCCCGCGCCTCGGCTTCGAACTCCTCGTTGCTGTTGGTCACCACCACATGGATCGGCTCCGCTCCCAGCTCCAGCAACAGGCTGAGCAAGCCCATCACCAGATCCGGATCCCCATACAGGGCTACCCGCTTGCCGTGGATCCACGCTTGGGAGTCCGTGAAAGCATCCACCGCCCGGCCCCGTTCGATCTCCAGCTCGGCGGGAATGGGCTTGCCCGTTAACTGGGATAGCTGCATCAAAAACTCATCCGTGCCCCGAATACCCACTGGCCGCGCCGTCAGGGTGGGCCGACCCGAGGCCTCTGCTAGAAACTCCAGGGTCTTGGGCGTGGTGTAGCGCTGGAAGGAAAAAGTAGCCTCGGCGTTGAGGCATTGGGCAGCCGCCTCCAAAGGGGTTCCTCCGGGATACATGTGGAAAGTGCCGTCGTTGGGCGAATCCAAATAGTCGGAGTTGTCCGCCAGCAGGGTCAGCGGGATCCCGAATAAGCCGAAGATGCGCTTGATCTCCCGCAAGTTGCCCATGTAGGTATCGAAACCGGGGATGACGTTGATGTAGCCATTGCTACCCGTGCGGCCCACCGGCTCGGTGAGGGTGCTGAGAATGCTCTTGAGCATGTTGTCGTAGCCGGTGATGTGGGATCCCACAAAGCTTGGCGTGTGGGCATAGGGCACCGGGAAGTTGTGGGGAATAACTCCCTCATTTCTGGCCGTGGTGATGAAGGCCCCCAGGTCATCCCCGATCACCTCTGCCATGCAGGTGGTGCACACGGCGATCATCTTGGGTTTGTAGAGGGTGTAAGCGTTTTCCAGTCCCTCGATCAGGTTTTTGAGGCCGCCAAACACCGCCGCATCTTCCGTCATCGAGGTGGAGACCGCCGAAAAGGGCTCCTTAAAGTGGCGGGTGAGATGGGTGCGAAAATAGGCCACGCACCCCTGGGATCCATGGACGAAGGGCAAAGTTCCCTCGAAGCCGACAGCGGCGAAGATGGCCCCCAAGGGTTGGCAGGCTTTGGCGGGGTTTACCGTCAGGGCCTCCCGTTGAAAGTTCTTCTCCCGGTATTCCCAAGATTTTGTCCATTCGGCCACCCGGGCCACTTCTTCTGGGGAAGGGAGATCTTCAAAGGTTTGCTTGCACTGCAGAAGCGCCTGATATTCCGGATCTTGAAACAGGCGGGCGTGATCTTTGATGTCTTGGATATCTTGCGGCATGGTCGGTCTCCTAATGAGGGGCAGGGGAAGGAAGAGCCGTTCGCGTTTGGGATCCCGGCGGCAAGCTAAGACTTCCAGGGGGCTTTGACCAGATCCCAGGTGGGGCTATTCAAGGCCAGATCCATATCGCGGGCGAACACGGCAAAGCCGTCGTAGCCGTGGTAGGGGCCGGAGTAGTCCCAAGAGTGCATCTGGCGGAAGGGCAAAGCCATCTTTTGAAAGACGTACTTCTCCTTGATGCCGGAGGCGATGAGATCTGGCTTCAACCTCTTGGCGAATTCTTCAAACTCGTAGCCGGACACGTCATCGTAGATGAGGGTGCCGTCGTCGATGTACTGGGTGGTGCGCTTGTAGTCGTCGCCGTGGCCGAATTCGTAGCCGGTGGCAATCACCTCCATGCCCAGCTCCCGGAAGGCCGGGATGACGTGGCGGGGCCGCAGTCCGCCCACCATCAGCATCACCCGCTTGCCCTCCAGGCGGGGACGGTACTTGGCAATGACAGCCTCGCTCTGGGGCTGGTACTTGGCGATCACCTGCTCCGCCTTGGCCTGAATGGTCTCGTCGAACCGCTGGGCGATGGCCCGCAGGGATTTGGCAATTTGGGTAGGGCCAAAGAAATTGAACTCCAGCCAGGGGATCCCGTAGGCTTCCTCCATGTGGCGGCAGATGTAGTTCATGGATCGGTAGCAGTGGATGAGATTCAGCTTCACCCGAGGGGCAAGCAGCATCTCGTTCCAGGTGCCATCGCCGGAAAACTGGGTCACTACCCGCAGGCCCATCTCCTCCAGCAAAATCCGGGAAGACCAAGCGTCGCCGCCGATGTTGTAGTCCCCAATCAGGGCCACATCATAAGGGCCGGGCTCAAAGTTGAGGGATCCCTCCTTCGCTTTCTTGTCAGCAATGGGCAGAACCCAGTCCCGCACCGTATCGTTAGCAATGTGGTGGCCCAGGGACTGGGAGACCCCCCGAAAGCCTTCGCAGCGCACCGGTACCACCGGCTTGCCAATTTCTTTGGAAACTCTCTTGGCCACTGCCTCGATGTCATCCCCGATCAAGCCGACGGGGCATTCGGACTGGATGGTAATGCCTTTGGCCAAGGGGAAGAGTTCGCTGGCTTCCACCAAGAGTTTGGCCAGTTTTTTGTCCCCCCCAAACACCACATCCCGCTCCTGAAAATCGGAGGTGAACTGCATGGTGCCGAAGGTGTTCACCCCGGTGATTCCCACGTAGTAATTGCGCCGTCCCGACCAGGAGTAGTAGCCGCAGCCCACGGGGCCGTGGCTGAGGTGGATCATGTCTTTGACCGGCCCCCACACCACTCCTTTGGAACCGGCGTAAGCACAGCCGCGGGTGGTCATGACGCCGGGGATGGATTTAATGTTAGATTTTACTCCGCAATCTGCTTTGCCCTCGTCATAGACGTTGAGGTGCTTAGCTCTCTTTTTCTGAGCTTTTTCGGGGTAGGTTTCCAGAACCTCCGTTACGATTTTCCGGGTTTCCTCTTTGAGGGTACTTTTCAGAGTAGTCATGAGAACCTCAGCTATTGGGTGTCATGGATAAAAGCCACAGTGCGAAGGGGGGCTGAGGGAGGAAACCAGCTACCCCCAGCCCGTCTTTTCGGGGATCAGACAGGGGCCAGCTCTTTTTCGGTTTTGCCGATGAGGTGGGCGATTTTCTGGTCGTCGTCCAAAACGCCGAACTCTATCAACAACTGTTCCAGCTCATCCATAGAGATGGGGGTGGGGATCCTCAGATCCGTGTTGTTGATGATCTTTTTGGCCAAGGCCCGATACTCGTCAGCTTGGTTGCAGTCGGGGGAGTACTCGATCACCGTCATGCGGCGCAATTCTGCGTGCTGAACCACATTGTCGCGGGGGATGAAGTGCAGCATCTTGGTGTTGAGCTTTTCGGCCAGAGCCTCGATCAGCTCGATCTCGCGATCCACCTTGCGGCTGTTGCAGATCAGGCCACCCAAACGCACGCCGCCAGAGTAGGCGTATTTCAGCACGCCGCGGGCGATGTTGTTGGCCGCATACATGGCCATCATTTCGCCGGAGCAAACAATGTAGATCTCTTGGGCCTTGCCCTCCCGAATGGGCATGGCAAAACCGCCGCAGACCACGTCCCCCAGCACGTCGTAGCAGACAAAGTCCAGATCCTCGTAGGCACCGTTTTCTTCCAAGAAATTGATGGCGGTGATGATGCCTCGTCCGGCACAGCCAACGCCAGGCTCGGGGCCACCAGACTCCACACAGCGCACCCCTCTGTAGCCGGTGAGAACCACTTCTTCCAGCTCCACGTCTTCTACGGATCCCCGCTCAGCCGCCAGGTGAAGGACGGTGGTCTGGGCTTTGCAGTGCAACATGAGGCGGGTGGAATCGGCCTTCGGGTCGCAGCCGACGATCATGATCCGCTGTCCCAATTCGGCCATACCGGCAACGGTATTCTGACAGGTGGTGGATTTGCCGATACCGCCTTTGCCGTAGAATGCAATTTGTCTCATGGTTCAGTTCTCCTAATGAAGACTTGAGGAAAAACTTGAGGGCGACTTAAGGGTTAGAAATCTCTTGCCAATGGGCGCAACTGGTCGCATTAGCGAGACGGGATCCTTACTGCAAAGGATTTCAGCTCGCGGGAAGGCAGCCTTGGATCCCTTGGAATCCAAAAGCAAACCGGTTGAACGGTGGGGCTCTCCCGAATCGAGGCAGGAGATGGGGGAAGCGACGGGGAGTAACAGTGGGGCAGATCATAGGGCTCTCAGGCTTATCGAGAATGGGGAACTAGAGGGCATGCACGGTTAAGGTGGGCCACACCTGTTCTTGCAGGCGGGTTTCGATGAGCAACCGCAGGGTGTTTTGCTGGCTGGGGCAGGTGGTGCAGGATCCCTTGAGGCGCACCCACACCTGATCCCCTTCCAGGTCGTAAAGCTCCACATCGCCGCCATCGGCCAACAGCAGCGGGCGAACTTCCTCCTCCAGGACGGCCTGAATGCGGGCGATCTTTTGCAAGGTGGTGAGGGGAGAGGGAGCAGCGGGAGAGGGCTCTGTCTGGTTTTGGGAGTTCCCTTTTGAATTTCTTGAATCTTCTGAAGGGGTTGCGTCAGTCTCGGCCAGAACAGCGGCGATCAGGTCTTCAATCTGGGCCAGGCAGGAACCACAGCCACCACCCGCTTTGCTGTAGGCTGTTACTTCCTCAGCGGAGGTGAGGTGGTTTTCCCGGATCAAGCGGCGGATCTTTTGCTCGCTGACGCCAAAGCAGGAGCAGACCAAAGCGCTGTCATCATCCGTGTGGTCAGGCAGAGGAAGGCCGCGATAGCTGTAGATGGCTGCCTCCAGAGCCTCTTGCCCCATCACCGAGCAGTGCATCTTGGCGGGGGGCAGGCCGCCTAGGTAGTCAGCGATTTGGCGGTTGTCGATCCGCAGGGCTTCATCCAGAGTGAGGCCGGTGATCAGCTCCGTCAGAGCCGAGGAAGAGGCGATGGCGCTGGTGCAGCCGAAGGTTTGGAAGCTGGCAGCCAAGATGCGCTCGCTGGCCTCGTCCACCTTTAAGTAGAGCCGCAGGGCATCGCCGCAGGTGATGCTGCCCACTTCTCCAACCACCACCCGAACACCAGGCTCGGAGCTGGGATCCATTGCCCCTTGGTTTTTGGGGTGGTAGAAGAGTTCCAAAACTTTTTCGCTGTAGTCCCACATGGCTGGATCCTGAGTTGAGGATGCTAACGGTCGAGGGAAGATGAGTTTGAGGGGGGTCAGCGGCGAGCCAGTTCCCGTTCCTGCTGTTGCAGCCAGTCTTCCGCCTCGTGGCTGAAGGGGGAGATGGCCCGCAAATGCTCGATGATCCCCGGCAAAACCTCCAGCACCCGCTCCACCTCTGCCGGCTGGGTAAAGCGGGAGAGGCTGAAGCGGATCGAGCCGTGCAAAACGGTGTAGGGCAGGCGCATGGCCCGCAGCACATGGGAGGGTTCCAGGGATCCGGAAGTGCAGGCGGAGCCGGAGGAGGCGCAGATGCCGTATTTGTTCAGCCAGAAGAGGATCGCTTCCCCTTCCACGAACTTGAAGCCCAAGTTGGTGGTGTTGGGCAGCCGCTGAGTGGGGTGGCCGTTAACCTGGACATCCGGGATCCGCTGCAGCAAGCCCTGCTCCAGGCGATCCCGCAGCAGCCGCTCATGGGGATCCCCCAGGTGGGCTTGGGCCAGCTCCGCTGCCTTGCCCAGGGCGATGATGCCCGGCACATTTTCCGTCCCGGCGCGGCGGCCTCGCTCCTGATGCCCTCCCAGCAGCAAAGGACGGAAGCGCAAGCCCCGCCGCACATAGAGGGCGCCGATCCCCTTGGGGGCATGCAGCTTGTGCCCGGAAAGGGTGAGGAGATCCACTGGCAGGCGCTGCAGATCGAGGGGGATTTTGCCCACCGCCTGTACTGCGTCCACATGGACAACAGCCCCATAGCTGCGAGCCAGGGATCCCACTGCCTCGATGGGGAAAAGCACGCCCGTCTCGTTGTTGGCGGCCATGCAGCTCACCAGGGCAGTATCGCCGGTCAGGGCTGCTTCCAACTCCAGCAAGTCCAGGCAGCCTTGCTCATCCACCGAGAGGTAGGTGACGCGGTAGCCTTGTTTTTCCAGGTGCTTGCAGACGTTGAGCACCGAGGCGTGCTCTACCTGCGTGGTGATGATGTGGCGCTTCTGGGGTTGGGCTGCCAAGGCTGCATAAATGGCCGTGGTGTTGCCTTCGGTGCCGCCACTGGTGAAGACGATCTCCGTCGGGTCGGCTCCCAGAAGGGCTGCCACCTGTTCGCGGGCTTGGTTGAGGGCACGCCCCACCTGGCCGCCAAAACTGTGCATCGAGGAGGGGTTGCCGTAGAAGGTCTGCAAATAGGGCAGCATCGCCTCCAGAACCAGGGGATCCACAGCGGTGGTGGCGTTGTTGTCCAGGTAGATCACAGGGTTCATACAGGCTCCGGTACAAGATAGGGGTTGGGCAAAGTTAAACGGCTTGCGGAGCGTGAGAATGGCACTGCTTTGGGCAAATGCGGGCGCAAGCCTGACAGCCGATGCAGAGGGCAGCGTTGAGGATGGTCATCACCTTACGCTCGCTTTCCTCTTCCTCTTCGTTGTCGACAAACTCGCCGTCTTCGTTGAGGGCTCTGAGGGCAAACACACCACGGCCACAGACTTTGAGGCAACGGCTACAGCCGAGGCAGCGGCTGATATCCAGGCTTTCGATAAACTGTGGGATCCAGGGCAGTCCGCCTTTGGTGAGAGCAGTTACAGTAGCCATGGCCGCGTCTCCAAAAGATGAGGTCTCAAGATCGGGAAGATTTGCTGTCCAGGGCCTGGTTGACCAACCAGGTGCGGTAAAACTTGAGGGCCACCGTTTCGATGAGGTCGTAGTCTTCCACCACTTCGATGCCGGCCTCGCGAATACGCTTCATGGGGCAATCGCCGATCTTGGAGACCAGCACGGCTCGGCAATCCCTGATGAGATCCAGGATTTGCTCTAGGTTGTTGTCCTCCCCGGATCCCCCGTGGCAGTACTGCGGGATCTTGCGGTGGCCGACAAACTGCGCCCCACGGGCGTTGACCTCGTAGATCAAAAACTCCCGCGCATGGCCGAAGTGGCGATTGACCAAGCCACCGCCTTTGCTGGCCACGGCCACCAGGATGGAGGGGCTGTCGGGAGGCAGGTCGGCTGTCCAGTGGGTCGGGGCTGCCTGCTGCTGAGCTTGCAGTTGGGCAATGCTTGCCTGTACCTGGCGGCGTTTTTCGGGGTCGTATTCGGGGGTCATCTGCATAAAGCGCTCCTTGGTGAACTCTTGGCTGCGGTCTTCCCCCAGAAGGCCCACCGCGTCCGCCCGACACTGGCGACAGTGGCGCATCATCCGCATGTTGCCGGAGCACCGATCTTGCAGGGCTTTCAATTCCTGAGGGGTGGGGCCCCGCTGGCCGATAAGGCCGAAGTAGGTGCCGTGTTCAGGCGCCGAGATCAGGGGCATGATGTTGTGCAAGAAAGCCCCTTTCTCCTGAATCACCCGGTTCACTTCCAGCAGGTGGGTGTCGTTGATGCCGGGAATCAGGACGGAGTTGACTTTGCAGAGGATGTCTGCCTCCCGCAACAGATCCAGGCTTTCCATCTGCCGCTCGTGCAGGATGCGGGCTGCCTCCACCCCTCGAATGCGCTTGCGCCGCCAGCGGATCCAGGGGTAGATCTTGGCTCCGATCTCTGGATCCACCATGTTGATGGTCAGGGTGACGTGGTCGATGTTCAGCCGTTTGATCTCGTCGATGTAGTCCGGCAACATCAGGCCGTTGGTGGAAAGGCAAAGCTTGAGATCCGGAGCTTTCTCGGCAATGCGGGCAAAGGTCTCGAAGGTTTGCTTGGGGTTGGCCAAGGGATCCCCAGGCCCAGCAATGCCCACCACCGTCAGTTGCGGGATCTTGCCGGCAATCACCAGCACTTTGTGGGCGGCTTCCGCCGGGGTAAGCAGCTCGCTGACCACACCGGGCCGGCTCTCGTTGGCACAGTCGAACTTGCGGTTGCAGTAGTTGCACTGGATGTTGCAGGCGGGGGCTACCGCCACGTGCATGCGGGCGTAGTGATGGTGAGCTGCTTCGCTGTAGCAGGGATGGGTGGCGATGCGTTGCTGCAGATGAGGGGGGAGAGCCTGGCGGGGGCTGCTGCTGCAAGCGCAGGCCGATGGGAAGGGGGATCCCTGGCGGGGCGGAGTTGAAAGGGGCGGCATAGTGGGGTCAACCAGGGGATAGAACGTTACTGGCGGTTATATCAACCGCCCTCTGCCCGCTCCGTTGCACTCAGCCCGGTAGAACTGATCGAGTTTATTGGCTTTGTACTCAAGACCTGCAAAGCCTGATGGCAGGCCAAATCCAACTTTTTTTAGGGGTCAAGGGTCTGGTTTTTCAAGGCCGGGGATGCCGTATTTTGACCCAAAGGGGCGGGGGATCCGGCTGTGGGGAGGATCCCCGGAATCCCTGATTCGACAAGGGCTTGGGGCAATGCTTAGGAAATACTAAAAATCTGCTCAGATGCACTCAAGCGCCGCAGCCTCGGCTGCGTTTTGCATCAATTGCTACGATTTAATATCGTATCAGCCCAAAAGTGTATTGAAAATAGCCGTTTGAGTTTGAGGAAAGATCCCCCTGGGGCAAAGTCCTCGCCAAGGAAGTGAAGACTATTGCGGCGGCAGGCCGTCGGACTTTCTTGTTGTGACAGGGGGGATGTACTCGCTCAAATACCCATACCCTTCCCCAAAAATACCGGATCCCTGCGGGCAAAAGACTCAACCCCCTGCCCTCAGAAAAACTTTTTTTGCCCTCTGGGCCAAGCTTCCAGGGTTTGAGTACATCGGCAATAACTCAATCAATCCTGATCGCCCGCTGCCAAGCCTGAGCCCCTGCAGCCGCTTGCTATAAGCGGGGGATATAAGCGGGGGAACAGAAACCCAACGGTTCTGCCCTCTGCTGAGACTCCCTCCTGCTTCCCAACCGGTGAGCTTATGTCCCCCCTTGTTTCTCCCCCACCGAAAACGGCTGAAGTGCTGCAGGTGCCCCGTTGCGATCGCTGGCGGATTCTCTACCGTCTGCAGGAGCTGGATTTGACCTGTGGCTGTACCCCGACCGGCCAACTGTGGGTGATGATTCGCACCCCCACCGAAGCCCTCCTCGTCCACAGTGTGCTCCGCCTTTTCGCCCTTGACCGCTCTGGCTGGCTGAATTGGTTGGATCGCTGCTGGTCTCTCCAAACCTGGGATCCCCCTGAGAGATCTGCAGGAGGGGATGACCACCCCTGAACCTCTGCCGTTTGCCTTCTTGCTTCTCCTGTTCACCTCGTTTTGGTAGCGCCAATGAGCACTCCATCCCCCTCAACTCGCTCCTTCCAACAAGTCCGAGACAACCCCGTTCACCTGGGACGGGAGATCACGGTTCCCATCTGCGAGGGCCTCAACCTGGCTTGGGCCAGTCTTCAGGGGCTGTATTTGCAGTATCTGAAGCACCATCTGGTTGTCGAAGGAGCAGAGTTCTACTCAATTCACCAATTTTTCAACGAAAGTCTACAGGAAGTTCAGAACCACGCCCATGAGGTGGGGGAGCGCCTGAACGGCCTGGGTGGGATCCCGGCCTCCAGCTTTGCCAAGCTGGCGGAGCTGTGCTGCTTCAGCCCAGAAGGGGACGATGCGTTGGCTGTGCGGCCCATGCTGGAAGCGGATTTGCGGGCCGAGCAAAGCCTAATCGATCTGCTGCGTCGCCAGGCGGCTCTGGCGGAAAGTGTTGGGGATCGCGCCACCCGTCACCTCTACGAGCAGATTTTGCTGCGGACGGAAGAACGGGCCTTTCACCTGGCCCACTTTCTGGCTGCCGACAGCTTGGTTTTGGGCTTGTCCCCATCCTAGCTTGCCCATCTACGCCCACCCCTCGTTTTGGGAGACTCTGCCATGCTTACCCCCGATCGGGCGCCGCTGCTGCAGTTTTTGCAAGTCGAGCTTGGGATCCCGGAATCCGCCCTCACCTTCGCCCTGAAACGGCATGGGTGTGAACAGGGCCCTTTGCCCATGATTCTTTGGCATTACGGGCTGATTTCCTTGGAGCAACTGGAGCAGATTTTTGAATGGTGTGCTCCCCCTCCTCTTGTTACCAATTCTACCCATTCGGAGGTTTAAGCCATGACTTATCCCTACCCTTCTCTTCCCTTTCCCAGAGTCGGCAACCCTTTGGGATGGCTCGGCCTGGTTTTGAACTCAATTTTCAGATCCGCCCTGAAGTGGCCACGCCGCTGGCTCAACAGCATTGAAATTCGGGGATCCCGGCAGGCCCGTTGGATTTGTCGTTTGATCCCGGCTTCCTGTCCCTTTGAGCGGGATATCCGACTGGGATCCCGCACCGTCCACATTCCGGCCCTCTGTCGCATCAACCCCCTCTACGAGGAGATCATCGCCCTGCGGCTACGGGCGGCGGCTTATCTGGCCGAAGCTGCGGCTCAACCCCAGCCCCCCTCTTCTCAGGAGATCCCATCATGCCCATGATCAGCCGAACCAAAGTGGCGGAGCTGCTCAACGAGACCGCCTGCGAGCACAACCACAAGAAAGACGGCAAAGGCAAAAACAAAGTCTGTGCCGAGCAGGCCAAGCCCGGAGGAGCGCAGGGAGGCTGTGCCTTTGACGGGGCCTCGATTGCCCTGGTGCCGATCGCCGATGCCGCCCATCTAGTACATGGGCCAATCGCCTGCAGCGGCAACTCTTGGGGGACGCGGGGCAGCCTCTCTTCTGGCCCCCAGCTTTATCGGGTGGGCTTCACCACCGATCTGAGCGAGAACGAGATCATCTTCGGAGGGGAGGAGAAGCTGTTCCAGGCCATCCTTGACTTGCAGGCCAAATACCAGCCTGCCGCCATTTTCGTCTATCTCACTTGTATAACTGCCCTCATTGGCGACGATGTGGAGGCCGTGTGTCAGCGGGCCAGCCGCCAGCTTGGGATCCCGGTCATTCCGGTGAATGCGCCCGGCTTTGTGGGCAGCAAAAACCTAGGCAACCGTCTGGCCGGAGAAGCCCTGCTGGACTATGTGATCGGCACGGCCTCCCCGGAATACACCACCCGCCGCGACATTAACCTCATCGGCGAGTACAACATTGCCGGCGAGCTGTGGGATGTCTTGCCTCTGTTTGACGAGCTGGGGATCCGCATCTTGGCCAAGATCACCGGCGATGGCCGCTACCGCGAGATCTGTACCGCCCACCGGGCCAAGCTGAACGTCCTCATCTGCGCCAAAGCCCTGCTCAATGTGGGCCGCAAGATGCAGGAGCGCTACGGGATCCCCTACATTGAGGCTTCCTTTTACGGGCTGCAGGAGATGAACCACTGCCTACGGGCCATTGCCCAAGGGCTGAAGGATCCCGAACTGCAGGAGCGTACCGAGGCCCTCATCGAGCGGGAAACTCGCGCCACCGAGGCGGCTTTGGCCCCCTACCGGCAGCGGCTGGCGGGCAAACGAGTTGTCCTTTATACCGGCGGGGTGAAAAGTTGGTCGATCATCTCCGCCGCTCGAGATCTGGGGATGCAGGTAACGGCCACCAGCACCCGCAAAAGCACCGAAGAAGACAAAGCCCGCATCCGCGAGCTGCTTGGCCAGGATGGCATTCTCTTGGACAAGGGCAGCCCGCAAGAGCTGCTCAAGGTGGTGGAGCGCACGAAAGCGGACTTGCTCATCGCCGGCGGACGCAACCAGTACACCGCCCTCAAGGCCCGCATCCCCTTTCTGGACATCAACCAGGAGCGGCACCATGCCTATGCCGGCTATCGCGGCCTGGTGAACTTGGCGCGGGAGATCGATGCCGCCCTCCACAGTCCCATTTGGGAGCAGTTGCGACGGCCTGCCCCCTGGGAGACCTCAGCAGCAAAGGAGGTGGGAGGATGGCCCAGTTGATTCAAGAACGCAAGCCCCTCAGCGTCAACCCCCTCAAACTCAGCGCTCCGCTGGGGGCGGCCCTGGCCTTTCTGGGGATCAAGGGCTGTCTGCCGCTCTTCCACGGTTCCCAAGGCTGTACGGCCTTTGCCAAAGCGCTGCTGGTACGTCATTTCCGCGAGGCCATTCCCATGTCCACCACTGCCATGTCCGAAGTGGACACCATCTTGGGGGGGGAGGAGAATGTCGAAGCTGCCATCCTCACCTTGGTGGAGAAGGCCCAGCCGGAGCTGATTGGTCTTCTGACCACCGGCCTCACGGAAACCCGCGGGGACGATATGCCGCGCATCCTGCGGGAGCTGCGCCGACGCCAGCCGCAATTGCAGGATCTGCCCATCGTCTTGGCCTCCACGCCTGACTTTAAGGGATCCCTGCAAGACGGCTATGCCATCGCCGTCAACAGCTTGGTCAGCACCCTGCCGGAATCGCCGTCGGGATCCGTCCGCCCTGCCCAGGTAACGGTGCTGTGCGGGCCTGCCCTCACCCCTGCCGACGCCCAGGAGATCAAAGAAATGGCAGAGGCTTTTGGCCTAGAGCCGATCCTGGTGCCGGATCCCGCGGGTTCCCTGGACGGACACTTGGGCACCGGCTTTAGGGCGACCCCAGACGGCGGCACCACCCTTGAGCAATTGCGCCAGCTCGGGCGTTCCGGCCTCACCATAGCTGTCGGCGAGAGCATGCGCCCTGCCGCTCAGATCCTGGCCCAGCGCTTTGGCACCCCCTATCGGGTTTTCCCCCACCTGACCGGTCTCAAGGCTGTGGATCCCTTTTTGGCAACCTTGGCCGACTACAGCCAACAGCCGGTGCCCCTGCGCTACCGCCGCCAGCGCAGCCAAGTCCAGGATGCCCTCCTGGACTGCCACTTTTTCTTCGGCAACCAGCGGATTGCCCTGGCCCTGGAAGCCGATCTGCTCTGGGGGTGGGTGGACTGGCTGCTGGATATGGGCTGTCAGATCCAGGCGGCCATCAGTCCCACACCGGATCCCCACTTGACCACCCTTCCCATTGAGGCAGTGCGGGTGGGAGATCTGGGGGATCTGGAGGAGCTGGCACCCGGGGCTGACCTGCTGGTGGGCAACTCCCACGTGGCGCGCCTGGGCAAGCGGCTGGGGATCCCAGTGCATCGAATGGGGATCCCTATCTTCGACCGGCTGGGGGCCAACCACATCTGTCAGGTGGGCTATCGCGGCACCCTATCCCAACTGTTTGCTGTCGGCAACCTGCTGATGGAGCAGGAGGAAGCCCGTCACCCCAGCCCACCCCAGGTTTCTGGGCATGGATTCTAAGGGATCCAGAGCTTCGAGCTAGATCCCCCTAGCTCCCCTAAACCCTCAAGTTCACGGTTCTAAGGAGAACGCCTATGCAAGTGGCCTTTACAACCCGCGACGGCAAGCACGTCAATGCCCACTTTGGCTGGGCCAACCAGATCGACCTCTACGAAGTCACCCCCGAAGGCTACCGATTTTGTAAGACCCTCACCTTTGGGGGCAACTTGGAGGCAGATGGCAACGAGGACAAGCTGGTGCCCAAGCTGCAGGCTTTGGCCGATGTCACCCTCATCTACGTGGCTGCCATTGGCAGCAGTGCCGCCGCCCGCCTGATCAACCGCCGCATCACCCCCATCAAAGTGCAGTCGGAAGAAGAATCCATCGAGAGCTTGCTGCAGCGCCTGGTATCCACCCTGCACAACCCTCCCCCCTGGCTGCGCAAAGTGCTCTTGGCCGAGCGCGTCAGCAGACCGGAGTCCTCAACTCCAGTTGTGGAGGCTCAGCCATGACCGTCACCCCTCTCTCTCCCTCGACCAGCCCCATCTTGCAAGAGATCGTTCGCCAGATGCGGGCGGCGGATCCCTACGGCACCTACCGCGCCTGGAGTGATGAGTTGCTGCTCAAGCCCTTTGTCGTCACCAAAGCCCAAAAACGCCAGATATCCCTCGAAGGGGAGGTGGATCCCGGGGTGCGGAGCCGCATTCTCATCTACTACCGCGCCATTGCCGCCCTGATTGAAAAGGAAACGGGCCTCCTAGCTCAGGTGGTGCTGGATCTCAACAGCGAAGGCTTTGGTTGGGTGCTGGTCTTCTCAGGGCGGCTGTTGTTGGTGGTCAACACCCTGCGAGACGCCCATCGCTTCGGTTTCGAGTCTCTCGAACAGCTCACTGAAAAAGCTACTGCCCTTATCGACAAAGGGATCCAACTGGCCCGAACCTACCCTGAGGTGGGCCGACTGTAGCCGCTTGTCTCCGTCCCGGCAGCCATTTTTTCTTCTTTTTCTTCAGCAATTAGGAGTGCCTTGCCCATGTTGAATGAGAGTGACGTTGAGAATGTTGTGAACGACCTGGATTTCGAGCCCTTCGAACACCTCTCTGCCGACCAGCTCCGCAGCGAGATCAAGCGCCTAAACAGCAAAGCAGGCCAACTGAAAATGGATCTGCACGATCTGGCCGAGGGGCTACCCGACGGGTTCGAGCGACTCCCCGACTTGGCAGCCCGCACTTACGCCCTATTTGCCCGGCTGCACACCCTCAGACAACGCTTGAAAACCCTGGAGACCTGCCGATGAGTTGGAACCACAACCGCCGTTGGAAAGACTTCCAAGCCCTAGTCAATGCCGAGGATTATTTCGCTTTTTTCGAGCTCCCCTACGATCCGCGGGTGGTCAACGTGAATCGCCTGCATATCTTACGCAAATTCGCTCAGTATCTAGGCCCTCTGGAGTGTTTCCAGGGCAGCGAAGAAGAGCGATTGGAGCAAGCTCGGCAAGCGCTGGAAAAAGCGTACCAAACCTTTCTCACCTCTACTCCGCAGCAGGAGAAGCTATTCCGAGTCTTTCAAGACTACGGTTGTCCAGATGCTGTCGGCGGCTGTGCCGGCTGCAGCTCTTTGGGAGAGCGGGGCGAATGCAGCCCTGGGATCCCTGCCTAAGCTCCCTTGTTTACCCCTCGTCAGCTCTCTGGAGACTCCATCATGGCTACCTACACAGTTCACTTGGTTAACCCAAAACGACAGCTTGATACCTATATCTCAGTAGATGAAGATTCAACCATCCTAGAAGCGGCTGAGGATCAAGATGTGGACTTGCCCTCTTCCTGCCGCTCCGGTAGTTGTTCCTCTTGCGTGGCCAAAGTGGTAGAAGGAGAAGTCGATCAATCGGAGCAAACCTTTCTGGATGAGGAGCAAATAGCCAAAGGATTTGTGCTGCTCTGCGTGGCCAGACCTCGCTCCAATTGTACGATTCGCACTCACCAGGAAGCTTACTTGGTTTGATAGACGGCTGCTCTCCAGTTGCTCGCCGATAGGCTTAAGCAGCCTTTTTTCTATTTTTTTCTAGAATTAGGGATCCCTATATGTTGGCACCGCCCACCGTCCCTAAGATCTCAATAACCATATCTCCTCTCCAACTCATGAAGGTTGGAGAAGAAGGTCGCATCTACCAACTGCGCGGATCCGAAGCTGCTTGCGCCCAATTGCAGCAAATGGGTCTCACTCCAGGTACCTATCTCCAGGTTATCCAACGTCACCCTGAGTGGATCCTACTCCTACCCAGTGGCCAACTTTCCCTTCCTGCTCATTTAGCTAAACCCATCTGGGTTTACATGGATCCCCGTTGCACCCTAGCGCCTCCCCAAGAACCGAATAAGAAAACAATCTTAAATTTGCCAAGAGCCTTCTAAAATGTAGTCTATTTACCCAATTTTTAACCTGTAATGAGGGACACTCAAAGTAAGGGAAGCTCATCTCTTCATAACCTATCTTGATTTGGGAGCAAAGCCATGAACACCTGTTTGTTGCACCTGGGCTCCATCCTTAAAGCTGCTGAAGAGCTTAGCCTTGTGGAAAAGCCATTTCCCAAGTTGCAACACATTCAACTCTGCACAGGGCTCAGCCCAGAGGAAATCGTGCGGGCGCTGGAGCTAGAACCCAATCCCTTGGGTTGGCATCTGGAGCCAAGCCACAACCTGGCCGATGAATCGGCGTATTGGGTGGGCGGACGACCTTGTGTCGGCTTGGTTATTGAGCGTTTCGCCTGACACTTGTTGCAGTTCGGATCCCTAAAAGGCTCTCAAGGGGGGAGGAGTAGCCTGCAAAGCCATCTCAAAAGTTCACTGCAAACATTAGAAGTTAAGAGAAAACAAAGCTTTCCAGAAGGTTCACCCTAGACCAAATCTCCCTGGCCTGCCGGGGATCTTTTGAGGTATCGTTCAATCCAGTTCACGAATTGAGCTTAGGAAACAGACCTTAAACTAAGGTCTCTCGCCGGGCTGCCACGGCTTTGCGAGGAAGGTCTCCATGGCCGGGTTTAGGGTTGCGCAGATGCGATAGCAGGTGTGAACGAGGGAGAGCTACAGGGAAACGTTATGGAGTTTGAGGGCTATGGCTTATCAAATCTCAGGGGATTGTATCGGTTGCAACGCTTGTGTAGATAGCTGTCCTACGAAAGCTATTGTTGTTCAGGATGGGGAATACTGGATTAATCCTCTGTTGTGCAATGACTGCGAAGGTTTCTTCCCAGAACCTCAGTGCGTTAGCCTGTGTCCCGGTTCTGCCCCGCAGCCTTATGAAGCCATGAAGGGGCGCAACCGCACGGTCACGGCCCGCATTCGCAGCAGTCCACCTCTATTTTTGAACGGCCATAGCCAGGCTTTTGCTTCGTCAATTGTGGTCTGGGAAGCTTGCAATTTCCTATCTCAATTTCAATCTCTCAATCTGCAAAAGCAGGGAGATAACCAGGTTTGCTATCAGAAATCTGTTGGCCACAACCAGGGATCTCTGACCCTAACTCTATGTTTGGACGGGATCCCACAAAGTGCTCCGATCGATGTGCGAACTGCCTGTTTGCATCTTATTTTTGCTGCCTATGCCGCCGGGTTGGATAGCCCCTGGAAGGAATCCTTTGTTTTCACCGACTCACAATTGGAGTCCTATTTGGGCTGGGATAAACGTAAAGATCTGAGCAAGATGACCCGTCTCCACCTGTTCATGACCTGGATAGAGCAGCTCTGTCGGATTCAAGTCTCCATCGATTGGCCGGATCAGGGGCGGGTGAAGGGGTTTTCGGTACCGGCTGGCCCTCTGTGGAGGCTGCTCAAGATGCATCGCCACTTTCAAAAAGATGAGCAGGGCTGCAACCATCTGGTGGGCCTGACTTGGGCGATTCAGCCCGGCGAATGGACACGGTACTTTCTCAATCGACAAGGGTGCCGCCAGGGGCAAGCCTTTTATCAGTACAGCAGCCTGCCCCTATCCCTGCTGCAGGCCGTGATGAGCCATTGGCAACACCATGAAGGAGCCATGCGCCTGCTGCTGTGGCTGTTGTTCAAAGTGAGGATGGGGCGGCAACAGCGTCTGACGGTGCCCACCCTGATGCGAGTGGCCTACGGGGAAGAGCGACTGCAGGAAGCTTATCTCAATCTCCAAGAACGCAAACGGCTGGTGCGCACCTTTGAAAGCGATCTGGAGGTTCTCAACCACTACGGCCTCAAGCCGGAGTTCGATCCCCTCACCTATCCTTCTTCCATTCAACCCCTGTGGGCTCGCCTGGAAGCTGTGCCCGAGGATGCGGACGAGGCATTGAACTTTTGGATTGAAGATGCCAACAACGGTGGCTTGCTGACGGCTGCCGGGCCGCGGGGCAAGTGGGGACTCTTGATGCAGGCTCGCATTCAACGATTTCATCTGCCCTCCGACTGGCATCGTCGAGTAGTTCAAGAAGCCAGATCCCCAACCCGAGAATCGGGATCTCGGCGGCAGCGTAGGGCAAAGTCTGCGCCTGTTGCAACAGACTCGGATCTCCCTGGCCCTCCCGAAAACCCAAAAGACTTCCCCTCAAGCAAAGCTTTGCGTGGAGCGGATATCTCGGCGGCACGCCAGCAAAAGGGAATCAGCCAGCGGGAATTGGCCCAGAGGCTGGGGCGCAGCCAGAGCTGGGTGCGGGATGTAGAGAATGGGCGGCTTCAGATCAGCCTAAACGATCGCCAGCGCCTTATCAAAGCCCTGTATTTGGATCCCAGGCAACAGCAAGTCTAGGACAGTCACTCAATTTGCTAATCCACCACTAATCCACGGCGATGACCACATCTGAGGCTTTAATGGCAGCATACGCTTCTTTTCCAACTGCTATACCCAACCGTTCGGCAGAGTGCTTAGAAATAATGGCTGTTATTTCTATGCCTGGTGCAACTTCCAGAACAATTTCGGCATTGACCATGCCCACCTGGAAGCTTTTTACAGTTCCTTTAAACAAGTTGCGAGTGCTGATTTGCATGATTTCTCCTTTGTTGAACACTTAAAGCAACAGGGGTGTTGACCAAACTGAACAAGAAGGGATCTCGGCAGATGGCCATTCAACATTGGTTTCAATACTATCAGATGCTTATCGTTGCCTCTGGGGAGGAAGGGCTGCCAATAGTCTAGATTATGTATCTTAGGGATACAAACTGCAACCTCTAATGGTCAAAGTACCGAGCGATTGGTGGATTTTCCTGTTCTGAAAGTCGTCACGGGTCAAAGAAGAATGGCTATGAAACGAAGAACTGCAATGTTATTCCTGGGGATCCTGGCCGCTCTGGCTTTGAGGTGGGGGTCGGCTCCCGGCTTGGCGCAATCTCAGCCCATTTTGGTGGGGGCTGCGGTGAGCTTGCAACCGGCTTTAACGGAAATCGACCGGTTGTTCACCGCCCGCTATCCCGACATCAAGGTTGAGTACAACTTCGCCAATTCCGGCTCTCTCCAGCAACAGGTGGAGCAGGGGGCTCCTTTGGACGTGGTATTTTTCGCAGCCGCCTCTTTTATGGACGCCCTTGCCAAGCAAAACCTGCTGGTGGAGGGATCCCGGCGAGATCTTCTCAGCAACCGCATGGCTTTAATTGTGCCTGCCAATGCCAGAACCAAGGTTCAGGATTTTGCCGACTTGGTGGCGGAAGAGATCCGGGTTCTGTCCATTGGGGATCTGCAGGCCATGCCCGCCGGACGCTATGCCCAGGAAATTCTCACCGAGGCGGGGGTGTTTGAGACGCTGCGGCCCAAGATGGTGTTTGCCAGCACGGTGCGGGAAATTTTGACGGCGGTGGAGCAGGGCAATGCCGACGCCGGGATCCTGTTTACCTCGGATGCTCAGCTTTCAAATCGGGTGCGAGTAGTGGCTACGGCGGATCCCATTACGCCAATTATCTACCCGGTGGCATTGGTGCGCGATACTCCCGCCGGACGGTCTTACTTGGAGTTTTTGACCTCAGGGGAAGCGGCAGAGGTGTTTGTGAAGTACGGCTTTATCCGCCTGTGAGGGATCCCTCTGCAATGGCGCGGATGAGTTACTCCAAATGAGCGACTACGACCTATCCCCGCTTTGGATCTCCCTACGGATTGCCGGCTTGGCCACGGGCATCACCTTTGGGGTGGGGACGCTGGCGGCTTACGGGATGTTGCACTACCGAGGTCGCTGGCGCTCTCTCATCGAGGCCCTCTTGTTGGCGCCGCTGGTGTTGCCGCCCACCATGGTGGGGTTCCTATTGTTGCTGCTGTTTGGCCGGCGAACCCTTCTGGGACAACTTTTGGCCTCGCTGAACTTGTCGGTCATCTTCACCTGGTATGCCGGGGTGATCACGGCAGCGGTGGTGGCCCTGCCCCTGATGTACCGCACGGCCCTGGGAGCTTTCCAGCAGATTGACCCGACGCTGGTGGCGGCAGCCCGCACGCTGGGGGCAAGCAGGGCCAAGATTTTTACGCAGGTGCTGATCCCTTTGGCCTTACCAGGGATCCTGGCGGGGATTACCCTCAGTTTTGCCCGCGCTCTGGGGGAGTTCGGCGCCACCTTGATGCTGGCAGGCAATATCCCAGGCCGCACGCAAACCCTATCCATGGCCATCTTCTTTGCCGTTCAGGCGGGGGATATGCGGGGGGCGGCCATCAGCTCGGCCCTGGTCTTGGGGTTGTCCTTGGGGGTGATGACGGCAGTTAACCTTTGGTTTCAGCGACAGCCTCTGCAGCAGCTTCCCCCTCGCCCCCTGCGGGTTCTGGCCAGAAGGGATCTGGATTTCTCAACTCCGGCCCCCCGCCTCTGGGTGGACATTGACAAGAAGCTGCCCCAATTTGAGCTGCAGGCGCAACTGAGCTGCGATGGGCGACCCCTGGGCTTGCTGGGGGCCTCTGGATCCGGCAAAAGCCTACTTTTGCGCTGCATTGCCGGGATCGAAACCCCGGATGGTGGGCGCATTTTGCTCAACGAGCGGGCGTTGTTTGACGCCGAACAGGGGATCCGGCTGCCCCCCGCTCAGCGACGGGTAGGGGTGATCTTCCAGAACTACGCTCTGTTTCCCCATCTCACCGTCGCCCAGAACATCGCTTTTGGGATCCCTGCGGGCTTGAGCGAAGCGGAAAAACAAGAGCGGATCCAGGCCCAGCTGCGGTTGGTCAAGCTGAAGGGCTGGGAAAACCGCTATCCCACGGAGCTCTCCGGAGGACAGCAGCAGCGGGTGGCCCTGGCGCGAGCCTTGGCTTCTGAGCCGGAGATCTTGCTGCTGGATGAGCCTTTTTCTGCTTTGGATGCCCACCTGCGCAGCCAACTGGAGCAGGAGATGGGGGAAATCCTAGCGGGCTACAAGGGAGTCACGCTTTTGGTAACCCACAACATTGAGGAAGCCTTCCGCCTCTGCGGGGATCTGGCTGTAATGGAGCAGGGGCGAATCATTGCCCAGGGGGACAAGCGTCAGCTATTTGAGGCTCCCCCCTGCCTTAGTGTGGCGCAACTGACGGGTTGCAAAAACATCTCGCGGGCCAAGCTCCTGGGCCCTCAACGGGTGCTGGCCTTGGATTGGGGCTGTGAGCTGCAGGTACAGGGATCCCCAGCGGGAGAATACATCGCCATCCGCGCCCACCACCTCACCTTCCGGACCGACGGGAAGCTGCCCAACACGTTTCCCGCTTGGCTGGTGAAGTGGAGCGAGACCCCCCACCGGCTGACCCTCTTCTTTAAGCTGGGCAGCCCTCCTGCCCACAGCCAGGACTACCACCTGCAAGCCGAGGTGTGGCGGGAGCGCTGGCGAGAGGTGGAAGGTTGGGGATCCCCCTGGTGGCTACAGTTGGATCCCCGGCATCTGAGGGTGTTTTGAGTCTGGAGCCCAGGAGTCAGGTGGGCTCGCCCAAGCGGTAGCCCCGCGGGGTAATCAGCCGCTCCCCATGGCGAAAGGTCTGGGAGTTGCCGATAAAGACCAGGGTAAGCATGTCCACCTCCTCTGGATCCAGCTCCCCCAGGGTGGTAAGGCGGAGAGTTTCGCCAGGGCGGTAGAGGTTGCGGGCCAAAGCCACAGGGGTATGGGCGGGCCGGGCCTGCAAAAAGATCTGTAGAGCCTTGAGGAAGGGATCCACCCGCTGCCGGGAGCGGGGGTTGTAGAGGGCCACCACAAAGTCCGCCTGGGCAGCCGCCTGCAGGCGTTTTTCGATCACCGGCCAAGGGGTAAGCAGATCCGAGAGGGAAATGGCGCAGAAGTCGTGCATGAGCGGAGCCCCCAGCCGGGCAGCAGCCGCCTGGAAGGCAGAGATCCCCGGCAGCACCTCCAGAGAAGGGCGGATCCCATCCCAGCCAGAGCGGACCAAGCACTCCAACACTAGCCCCGCCATGCCGTAAATGCCCGCATCCCCCGAAGAAATCACCGCCACCTTCAGCCCCTGCTGCGCCCAAGCGATGGCCTGTTTGGCCCGCTGCAGCTCTTGGGTAATGGGAGAGGCCTCCCGGATTTGGCCGGGGTGCAAAAGGGGATCCACCAGATCCAGATAAAGCTGGTAGCCAACAACCACATCGGCCTGAGTTAAAGCCATACGGGCAGCCAAAGTCAATTGACCCAGATCCCCAGGGCCGGTGCCGATGAGCCAGAGGTGGCCGCTGCGAGGGGAATATTCCCGGGCAGCGCGGGCAATGGCCAGGGTACAGGCCCCTTCGGTTTTCGAGGTGAAGACCTGCTTGGGGCAGAGGAGGGTTGCTCCCCCAAAGGGCTCTACCTTCTCCGCAACACAGGATGGCCTCTCAGGAACCTTGTCACCTCTTCCCCAAGTCTGACAAGTCTGAGCTGCCAAGAGGGCAGCCGCCTCCGCTACCGAGGGGGTGCCCACCGCCTGCCGAACGGCCTCCGAAGGGTGGGGAACCGGGATCCCAGCCAAAGCCTCTGCCGGGAAAAACTCAATGGGCCAGCCATAGGCTTGGGCCAGCTCCAGAAGACCTGGCTCGTTTTGCTTCAGCTCCAAGGTGGCCAAGCCGGCAATGGCCTCGAACGCCAGCCCATGGGCCTGCAGCAGGCGGCGCAGGGATCCCTCTAGCCAAGCGCGGGTGGTGCCCCGCTCGCAGCCCACCCCCACCCACAGCACCCGCGGATGCCAGTGCACTGTCGGGATCCCCGTGGGAGGGGAGAGGTATTCCCCAATCCAGATCTGGGCAACGGGATGGGGAGGAGAGGAGGCCACTAGGGGATGATCTGCCGGCCAAGCTTGTCGCCAAAGCCGCGTGCCGCAGGTCTGGTGAACGGCCACCGGCTCTCCCCGCGTCAAGGCGGCTGCCACCCCGTTCCAATCTCCAGCGCCCCGCCGCCAGCCGTAGGGATCCCCCAGCAAATCCAAAGGCGGGATCCCCAGCCCCTCGGAAGCAGAGGTGAGAACCGGCTGGGCTCCCAAGGTAGCGGCCACCTGCCGCGCCAGGGCATCGGCCCCCCCCACATGTCCCCCGCACAGGCTAATGGCCCAGCGACCGGCTTCGTCCACCACCACCACCGCTGGATCCCGCTGCTTGTCCTGCAGGAGAGGGGCAATGAGCCGCACCACCGACCCTGCGGCCAAGATGAAGAGACAGCCCTGCACCTGGGGCCAGGTTTGGGCAACGGCTTCTGCTAGGGAGCCTGGCGCTGTGGGATCCTTGGGATCCCCGTAGGCTTGCCAGGGGGAGGGCAGCCCCTGCGGTTCAGCTTTGCTCCAGCAGATGACCTCCTTGCCTAGGAGGGGGATCAGGGAGTCGGCCAACCGGCGGGCGCGCGGGCTGGGGGCAAACAGAGCAAGCTTCATCGAGCGTGGGCCAAGGCCAGGATTCTCCCCGGATCCTATACTGGACATAGAGCCACCCGCGAAGGGACAAGTGCCGATGGTCATCCCACCTGGACTGATGCTGCCCCTAATCCCCCTGGAGGTTTTGCTCTCCACGAAGGGGCTGATGTTTTTGCTGCTATCGGCCTATGGGGGGGCCATGTGGACATTCTTAAGCGGCGCTCCCCGCGTCCACACCATCATCGTGCCGGACTTGGAGCAGGCCAGAGGGTTTTACGAGAAGGTGTTGAAACTGCCGGAAGCGGAGCTGCCCCTGCAGTACTACTACGGCTACGAGCAAAGCATGGTCGGCTACAGCCTAGGATCCGCTTACTTTCCAGGGGATATTGGCCTCAGTCCCCGCTTCGATGCCAAAGCCCGTCCCACCTCTGGGCCCACCCAATTGGATACCCCCGGACTTTGGTACCAACTCTCCGACAATGTTCAATTGCACGTGATCCCTGGCTCTACAGATCCCTATGCGGGGTCCGGTTCCTACGGCAACGCCTCTAGGCCTAGCTCCTCATCTGCTTCTGCTTACGGGACTGTACCGGCAGCGGGCCGCAGCAGCGGCGTTCGCTATCGCCATGTCAGCTATGAGCGGGAGTCCCTTAAGGCCCTTCTGAAGCGAATCAACAAACAAGGGATCCGCAACAGCATTCGCTCCGAGAAGCCCTTCGTCTTTTGGGTGCGGGATCACCAGGGTCAGATTATCGAATTTGCCGAACTGAAAGGCTGACGGGATCCTCTAAGATTGGTAAAGGAAAGCCAAAAGTCGGCGGCGGGGGGATGCCAACGATGAAACGGGTGCTGCTGCTGGTGCTGTGTTTGCTGTGGCTCGGGGTGTGGGGCGGCCAGCCGGCCGTGGCTCTGTCGCGGGCCAAAGACAATCCGGTGGTGAGCGTGCAATCCCCAGCCAAGGACTTCATCACCACCGAGTCGGGATTGCAATACTACGACATCACTCAAGGCAGTGGGCCTTCGCCTCAGCCGGGTCAAACGGTGGTGGTCAACTACGTGGGCAAGTTACAGGATGGCACCATCTTCGATAGCTCCTACAAGCGCAATCAGCCTTTTGTCTTCACCTACGGAGTAGGGCAGGTGATCCGTGGCTGGGAGGAAGGGCTGGCCACCATGCGGGTGGGGGGCAAGCGCTACTTGCGCATTCCGCCGGAGTTGGCCTATGGCAGCCGCGGGGCAGGCGGGGTGATCCCCCCCAACGCCACCTTGGATTTTGAAGTGGAACTCCTAAGCATTCAGT
This sequence comes from Thermostichus sp. MS-CIW-36, assembly GCF_054059035.1. Classification (NCBI taxonomy): domain Bacteria; kingdom Bacillati; phylum Cyanobacteriota; class Cyanophyceae; order Thermostichales; family Thermostichaceae; genus Thermostichus; species Thermostichus sp. MS-CIW-36. Next base: position 19,241 of record NZ_JBSSBR010000020.1, on the reverse strand, counting down.
AGGCTGGAACGGTGCTTGAGGGATCCCCTGTGCCAGCCGTGCAGCCCGTCCCAGCAGAGAGATCTAAGGGATTTGATCCGGCCTCAGAGAAGTCTCAACTGCGGCAGCACTTTCGCCAGCTACGGCAGAGGTTGGACAGATCCCTTATCAGCCAGAAGATCGTGGCTCATTTGGCCTCTTGCCCCCAACTTTTGGCCGCCAAAACCATCCTGGCCTATGTGGCCTTCGGCTCCGAGGTGGACTTGGGATCCCTGTTTGCCCTTTTTCCAGAGAAGCAGTGGGGGATCCCCCGTTGTCTGCCGCGGCGGCAAATGCAGTGGCACCGCTACCAGCCGGCTGAGCTTGTCCCCAACTGCTGGGGCTTGCTGGAGCCTTCTCCCGGCAGCACAGTTATCGACCCTGGCAAGGCGGATTTGATCCTGGTGCCCGCCCTGGCCTGCGATCGGTGGGGAAGGCGTTTGGGCTATGGCGGCGGCTATTACGACCGCTTTTTGGCCGCTTTGCCGGATCCCAGTGTGCCCAAGTGGGGCATTGTCCCCCAAGCCTGCCTACTGGAGCAGCCTCTACCTCAGGATCCTTGGGATCAGCGCCTGGATGGGATCCAAACCGAGGAGAGGTTCTACGAGACGGGGATCCCCTAGACTAAAGAGGGTGGGCCTTGGAGGAAAAACGATGAGCCAAGTTTGGAAGCCGGCGCAGTGGCTAACCCAAAAGCTGCGTCTTGTCTGCATGAGCTTTGGCTGTGTGGCATTGGCGGTGCTCTTGATGGGCTTTGGGGCGATCCCCCTGCAACTGAAGGATCTCCACGTCACCCCCTGTCCCGATACCCCCGAATACACCAACCTGGTGACCAGCAACGGCAACCCCATACCGGCCAGGTGCCTGTTCGTCGAAGGCACAGTGGTCAACCGCTCCAAAAATACCCTGCTGAACGCGGATGTCTTCGGTCGGCTTTACGATGCCAACGGCAACGAGGTTCTGCCGGAGCGTACCCGCCTGGGGGCCATTGCAGAAGTTCCTCCCGGCGAGAGCCCTTTTTCAATTCGCATCTCGGTGCCCATAACCAGCCCCCTGCCCCTCACCCTGGAGCAATTCAAAGCCAGCGGCTTCAGCGGCACCGTGCGTCGTTAACGTCTAAAGCTGGCGGGTGAACTCCACCTGGGTGGGGCGCTCAGGCAGATGGAGTTGGGCAACCACAGGTGGCGTTTGGGCGATCAGCCGTCCCCGCCGGAAGACATACAAACAAGCCGGTTTCAAGCGGATGGCTTCGACGGCATCAGCAGCCTGGAGCACCACCAAATCGGCATAGCAGCCGGGTTTCAGGCCGTAGCCTTCCAACCCCAGAATGCGGGCCGGGTTTTCCGTAACCGCCAAAAAACACTGGCGCATCTGCTCATAGCCGGTCAGTTGGGCGGCGTGGATCCCCATGTGGGCCACCTCCAGCATGTTGCCGCTGCCCAAAGGGTACCAGGGATCCATCACACAGTCATGGCCAAAGGCTACCGTCAAGCCTGCAGCCATCAGCTCAGGCACTCGGGTTAGCCCCCGCCGCTTGGGGTAGGTATCGTGGCGACCTTGGATGACCATATTGACCAGCGGGTTGGCGATCACCCCCAGCTCTGCCTCGGCCATCAGGGGGATCAGTTTGCTGACGTAGTAGTTGTCCATCGAGTGCATGGAAGTTAGATGGGATCCGGCTACCCGCCCCTGCAAGCCCAGCCGCAGCGTTTCGTAGGCCAAGGTTTCCACATGGCGCGAAAGCGGATCGTCGGTCTCGTCGCAGTGCAGATCCACCCGCAGACCCCGCGCTGCTGCAATTTCACATAGGGCCCGCACCGAAGCCGTCCCTTCGGCCATCGTCCGCTCGAAGTGGGGGATCCCGCCCACCACCTCTACCCCCAAATCCAGAGCCTTCTCCAGGAGCTGCACCGCCCCTGGCGAGCGATAGTAGCCATCCTGGGGAAAAGCCACCAGTTGCAAATCCAAGTAGGGAGCCACTTTTTGCTTGACTTCCAGCAGCGCCCGCACCGCCAACAGGTTGGGATCGCACACATCCACATGGGTGCGGATGGCCAGGATCCCACGAGCCACCGCCCAGTCGCAATAGGTCAAGGCCCGCTCCATCACCGCCTCGGGGGTCAACAGCGGCTTCAACTCCCCCCAGAGGGCGATCCCTTCCAACAGCGTCCCCGATTGGTTGATGCGCGGGATCCCATAGGTGAGGGTGGCATCCATGTGAAAGTGGGCATCCACAAAGGGGGGCGACACCAAGCGGTTGCTGACATCAATTTCTTGGGGGGCAGTGGCTTGTAAGTTGCTTTCCAGAGCCACAATGCGATCCCCCTGGATACCGATATCGATTCCCTTGCGGCCATCCGGCAAATTGGCCCGGCGCAAAATGAGATCCATATGTTGTGGCTATTTGTTTGAACTTAGGATGGAAAGAAGCAACTACAGTTGACTGAATGATAGGCCAAATCAGATAAAGATGTCTTAAATTACCTCAAAGCCCGAATTTAGGAAACCAGTTGATTGGGTTATTGCTCACTTTATAAAAGAGGGCTGTAGTCCCCAACAGCATCCGGTTGTGCAAGATATCAACCAAGTAGTCAGAGGGATAATCTATCGAGAGCTGATTTGAGAGGACTTGGCCCTTACATCCATTCCAACCGTCAGCGAAACTTCGTTGTCCATTACAAACAAGCTCCTTCTCAAAAAATTGTATTTCAGGACACATATTTTCAGGGATCCCCCCTTTACGATAAACCGGTCAGTAACCCGATCTCGAACTAACCTCAACAGAAGCGACTATGGCACGTTTAGAACTCTCCCGGCGGGACTTCTGCCTGCGTTCTGGGGCTTTTGTGGCTGGCCTGATGGGGAGCCGCTGGTTGGTTCGCGATGCCGCGGTGGCTCAAGGAACCAAGCTGAAAGTGGCTGGGGTTTATACGGTTCCCATTGAGCAGCAGTGGGTGAGCCGGATCCATAAAGCCTTGATGACCGCCCAGGAGCGGGGGGATATTGACTATACCTGGTCGGAGTCAGTTTCCAACACCGACTACCCACGGGTGCTGCGTCAGTATGCCGAGAGCGGCGTCCAACTGCTGGTGGGTGAGGTCTTTGGGGTGGAGCGGGAAGCGCGGGAGGTGGCCAAAGACTATCCTAAGGTCAGCTTTTTGATGGGATCCAGCCTCAAGCCGGATCCTGCCCTGAGCAATTTTGCCGTGTTTGACAACTACATCCACGAGCCTTCCTAAGCGGTGGCGACCCAGAACTTCTTGATATTCTCTGTGTCTCTTGTGATACACCTCAGCCACTGCCTCACCAGAGGGAGAACCACGTTATCAATCCAAAGCACCGCTGGAAAAAAGTTGGCCACCTGCCTTGGGAGGATATCAACAGTTGGCTAGACAACCCTGAGAATCTCTGGGGCACTGGCGAGAGCAGCTATGCTGGGTGGAACAACCGGTTAAGTGTCGGGCGAGAAAGCGGAGTTTCTCTTTACCTTGTACCGGTCGAGCATTTGCGTCTGTTGGTTGGTTACAAGGCACCAGGATACCCGAATTCTAAGCGTAGAGTACGCGGCGAGTTTGTATACAAGGGAGTAAAATACTGCATGGATGTTACCGATCCTGTGATTGAACGGGATTTCCTAATGGGCGAAGACGGTCAATATGACATCCCCGATCCGGTGCTGTGTGTTAGCCTTAGCGATCCCTACTTGGGCTATTACTACAAGCTGATAGCGGCTGTTCTCTACTCAGGTCGACTCATATGAAATCAGAGATCTACACGATTGGTCACTCAAACCACGAGATTGATTTTTTCATAGACTTACTGCGCCAGTACAACATCACCGGTATTGGCGACGTTCGCTCACGTCCATATAGCCGTTACGTCCCTCAATATTCACAAGAAAAGTTGAAAAGTGCTTTAGCGGCAGCAGGTATTGCTTACGTCTTTCTGGGCAAAGAATTGGGAGGACGTAGCGAAAATCCGAGCTGCTATGATCAGGGTAGGATTCAGTATGAACGACTGGCAAATGAGCCAGCCTTCCTCGAAGGGATCGACCGTCTGATCCAAGGTTCTAGTCGGTATCGGATCGCACTGATGTGTGCTGAGAAAGACCCTATTGAATGTCATAGATCGTTGCTGGTGGCGCGTAAACTTTTTCAAAGTGGGATTCCGGTCAACCACATCTTGGCCAATGGCTCTTTGGAGACTCATGAGGCTCTAGAATCTCGTCTTCTTGCCCTTTGCAAACTTCCAGAGGGGGACTTGTTTAGAAGTCGGGAAGAGTTTATAGCCGAAGCCTATCTCATTCAAGGCAGGCGTGTCGCCTATCGAGATGAGAAAATGTCAAAAAGTGATGAGCGGAGCGCGAGGCCATGAAGATATTTACGATAGGGTTTACGAAGAAAAGTGCAGAGCAATTTTTTAATCGCTTAAAACAGCCTGGTCTGGTTCGAGTTGTTGATACTCGACTTAATAACACCTCGCAACTGGCGGGATTCACGAAAAAGAGGGATCTAGAGTTTTTTCTTCACGAGATCTGCAAGCTTGGATATGTTCATTTGCCGGAACTTGCACCAACTCAAGAGATTCTCGATGCTTACAAAGCCAGTGGTGAATGGTCTAACTACGAGAGACAGTTTTTGTCGCTGATGGCCGAGCGTCGCATTGAAGATCAAGTGGATAAAAGTATTCTCGATGGAGGATGTCTGCTTTGTAGTGAAGCTACACCTGAGCACTGTCATCGTAGGCTGGTTGCTGAATATTTGCGCAGAAAATGGGGTGATGTTGAAATCGTGCATCTATAAAAACCAAGAGCTGGCACTACGGCTTTTTCCGATTTATGCAGCTATTCCAAGTTGCAGCAGGGTTCTGGCAACACGGAGCGAAAGGGATCCCTGACTGCCCAACCGATTTGGAAACTCTCTCACCGACAGCAAGCTCAATACAGGGATCCCCGCTTGGGCAGCTCCAACACTGGGCCAGTGTTTGCCACCGTTGCTTTTGGATCCCAAGTTCCTGCTGTCAGCTAGCGTGTATGGTAGATGAAAGCTTGTTTTTGGGTCTTTCCCCGTCCCTATGCCCAGGGCTAGCACCTCTCGCCATCAGACCGACCCCCGCTTCAGCTCTGCTATCGCTACGCGAGGCTTTCGCGAACAGGCCAAAGGGTTAAAGCCCCACCAACAAAAGCAACTGCAACGGCTCTATCAACTGCGCCTACCCCCCGACCGCTTGGTGACGGTGGAGTTTGCCCAACGGCTGGGATCCCTGACCCAAGAGTTGGAAGGCCGGCCCATCAGCGTTTACCTCAACCGGCGCGGCCAGGTGATCCGCGTAGGGGTGGGATCCCCTTTTGAAACCCAGATTCCCGCTTGGGAATTGCCCCGCCAGGGGGCCGAGCGCCTATCCGGGATCCGCTGCATCACCACCCAAATGGGGGAGGGGGGCCCCGGTCAAAAAGCGCTGACGGCCATGGCTTTGCAGCGTTTGGATGCCCTCATCACCCTTTCCGTGTCCAAGTCAGGAGGGCACCGACGCCGGGGAGGAGCGGCTACGGGCTTTGTTCACCGGGCCTATCTGGCCCATCTGCTGCCGGAGGGAGAGCGCCGTTGGCAGGTTTCTGAGCCTTTGCCTTTGGGGATCCTGGCAGAACAGGATCTGCAGGAGCTGGTGGCGGAGCTAGAAGATGGCTTTCGGCGCCAGTTGACCGCCCGCCAGGTGGATCTGGATCAGGATCGGGCCATCCTGGTGGGGCTGCAGGAGTCCGGGCAGAGCTACGAGGATCTCATGGATGGGTTGGCGGAGCTGAGCCGCCTGGTGGAGAGTGCCGGCGGACAGGTGCTGCAAGCCCTCTGGCAGAGGCGGGAAGGCCCCAATTCGGCCACGGTAATCGGATCCGGTAAGGTGCAAGAGCTGGCTCTGCTGGTCCAGGATCTGGGCGCTAACTTGGTGGTGTTCGACCGGGAACTTACCCCCAGCCAGGTGCGCACCCTGGAAGAGGCCCTGGGAGTGCGGGTGGTGGATCGCAGCGAGGTGATCCTGGATATTTTTGCCCAGCGGGCCAGAACCCGGGCCGGAAAATTGCAGGTGGAGCTGGCCCAACTGCAGTATTTGCTGCCTCGCTTGGCCGGTCGCGGTCGCACCATGTCTCGGCTAGGTGGGGGCATCGGCACCCGTGGCCCGGGGGAAACCCAACTGGAAATGGAGCGGCGGGCCATCCAGCGGCGCATCAGCAAGCTGCGGCAAGAGGTGGAAGAGCTGCGCCGCCACCGCCAGCGGCTGCGCCAACGGCGCGAGGCATCCCAAATTCCCGTGGTGGCCCTGGTGGGCTACACCAACGCCGGCAAATCCACCCTCCTCAATGCCCTCACCCATGCCCAGGTCTACGTGGCCGACCAACTCTTTGCCACCTTGGATCCCACCACGCGGCGGCTGGAGCTGCCCAACCGGCAGGCGGTCCTGCTGACCGACACAGTGGGATTTCTAACCGAATTGCCAGACCAACTGGTGGATGCCTTTCAAGCCACCCTGGAAGAGGTGACGGAAGCCGATGCCCTACTACATGTGGTGGATCTCTCCCACCCCAACTGGGAGGGGCAAATCGAGGCGGTGGAAACATTGCTGGACGAGATGCCCTTGGCCACTGGTCCCCGGCAACTGGTGTTTAACAAAATCGACCGCCTGGATCCCGAATGGGTAGAGGATGTGCGCCTGCTCTACCCGAAGGCCCTGTTTGTTTCCGCCGCCACCGGCCAAAACCTGGATCAGTTGCGCCACACCCTGGCCCAATTTGCTGCAGTTCTAAGCCCCAACCCCTTCGATAGTCAGGAACCCAGAGATCCCTAAAAGCATTCCATAAGGATTTCCAAACCTGCATAGCTCATCTTCATCCGCCGTCAACATAAACATTCAGTTACATTGAGATCAGGATTGTGACCCGACTTAAAGTTAGGGAGAGAACATGGCCACCACTGCAGTTGCACCTCAAGTCGCACCTCGCCTGGCCCAGCCCCATCTGACGCTGCAAACTCTGCCCATCGGGGCCGACACCCTTGCCATTCGCTCCCAAGATTGGGATCGGGATCGATTTGACATCGAATTTGCTCTGGAAAATGGCACCACCTACAACTCCTTCTTGATTCGCGGCGAGAAGGTGGCCCTCATCGACACCTCCCACGAGAAGTTTCGCCAGTTGTACTTGGATTGCCTGCAAGGGATCGTGGATCCCACTGCGATCGACTACCTGGTGGTCAGCCACACCGAGCCAGATCACAGCGGCCTAGTCGGTGATCTGCTGGAGTTGGCACCCCAGATGACGGTGGTGGCCTCCAAGGTGGCCATGCAATTTCTGGAAGATCTGGTGCATCGGCCCTTCCGGCGGCTGGTGGTGAAACAGGGAGATCGCTTGGATCTGGGCAAAGGGCACGTTCTGGAGTTCATCTCGGCCCCCAACTTGCACTGGCCCGACACCATCCTCACCTACGACCACGGCACCCAGATCCTCTACACCTGCGACGTGTTTGGGATGCACTACTGCGACGACTTTGCCTGGGATGAGCATCCCCATCTGCTGCAGGCGGACTTTAAGCTCTACTACGACTGCCTCATGGGGCCCAATGCCCGCTCGGTGTTGTCTGCCCTGAAGCGCATGGAAGCCTTGCCTCCCATCGCTGCCATTGCTACCGGCCACGGCCCCCTACTGCGCCATCACCTGTCCGACTGGGTGGGGCAATATCGCACCTGGAGCCTCGAGCAGGCCAAAGCCGAGCGGATGGTGGCAGTGTTCTACCTGTCGGGATATGGCAAGGCGGAAGCGTTGGCCCAGGCCATTGCCCGTGGGATCCAAAAAACCGGCATCCAGGTGGAGCTGGCAGATTTGCGGCTGGTGGATGCCCACGAGGTGCGGGAGCTGATGAGCTTGGCCGCCGGTGTGGTGATAGGCATGCCGCCCCAATCGGGGCCTGAGGCCGCCACCACTCAAGTGCTGCTGAAAACCCTTTTGGCCTCTGCCCACAGCAAGCAAGGCTTTGGTCTGTTTGAGTCGGGCGGCGAAGATGATGAGTCGGTGTACCTCTGCCGCAACACCCTGCAGGAGATCGGCGCCAAAGAGGTGTTTGCCCCCATTCTGCTTAAGCAGCCTGCCGGCGAGGCTCTGCTGCAACTGGCCGAAGAAGCAGGTACCGATCTGGGGCAGTGGCTGACGCGGGATCGCAACATTCAGCAGATGAAAGCCTTGGATGCCGACTTGGATCGCGCCCTGGGCCGCATTAGCAATGGCCTCTACATCATCACTGCCCGCAAAGGGCAAGCCACCAGCGCCATGCTTGCCTCCTGGGTAGCCCAAGCCAGCACCGATCCGCCAGGGATCAGCATTGCGGTGGCCAAGGATCGGGCCATCGAATCCTTCCTGCAGGTGGGAGATACCTTCGTGTTAAATGTGCTGCAAGAAGGCCATTACCAACCCTTGATGCGCCACTTCCTGAAGCGATTTCCACCGGGAGCCGACCGCTTTGCCGGGATCAAGACCTACCCTGCTGCCAACGGATCCCCCATCTTGGCCGATGCTTTGGCCTACCTGGAGTGCCGTGTGGTGAGCCGCCTGGAAACCAGCGATCACTGGGTGGTGTACAGCACCCTAGAAGCTGGTCGGGTCTCCAGCCCAGAGGGCCTCACCGCCATCCACCACCGCAAGGTGGGGAATCATTACTGATTGAGGCGTGAGCAGTGAGAAGGGAGAAGTGAGAGATGATCCCTCACCTCCAGCCCTTCTCCCTGGGGAAGCTGGGATCCCTGTAGCGAACAGACTCACAAATTCAATAGGACTGCCGATAGACCAAGCCATCGGGATGTAGGAAAAAAGGGCTGTCTTCTCCCAGGCGGATCCCGATCTGCTCCAGCTGTTCCCCTTGGCGGGTCGCAGGCCCTAAGGGCAGCCCCTCTGTTCCCTGTTGAATCCTTTGGGATCCCTGCTGGGCTGGCCGATAAGGGACGCTGCCCAAACCCGAAGAGAGGGGATCTGAGGGGGCATACCTCTGTCGCCAGCGCTGGTAGGGGCTGACCGGTTCGCGAAAATGTTGCGTAGCGATAACCTCTGCCTTGTCGAGTGCAGTAGCAGTGTGGAGCACTTTCTGGGCTGTCGAGAGAGTAGAGGCAAGTGTTGACGATTCTGACAACTGCAACTGTGAAGAGGGCGAAAGGACGACCATCGGGCATGGCTCAGCTTGTGCCCAAGCCCCCGGCGCAAAAACCCAGGCAAGCCAGCAAAAGAAGATGGCACACCGCATGGGAAGATCCCTCCATAGGCCCAACCCAGTCGTCTCTCAGGCCATTTTTCAAGGGCAGGACTGAGAGCACAGCTCCCATCTTGCCGATGCCGACTTGAAGGCCGGGTGCTCGGGATCCCCCCAGTTGAGTGATCTCGATCAGATCAGCAGACCTACTCTAGAAATGGGGTCTAAAGCCCTGCTCTACCGCTGCGCAGTTTGCCTTGGCTTAGCCAGCCAGTAGAGCAAGGAGCATGTCAAGAAACGGCGGATTTGCCAGGATAGTCTGCGCTGCTGACCCGTACATAGGCGTGCCAAGCCAAGTCCAGCAGGCCATCCAACACCGCTGCAGCCACTGCCGGGCCTCCTTTGCGTCCCTCAGTGCGGATGTGGGGCACCATGGAATCGGCTAGCTCCTGCTTGGCTTGCACCACGTTCACAAACCCAGCCGGCGTGGCGATGACCAGAGCAGGGGCCACCTCCTTCTTTCTAATCAGCTGCACCAAGGTGGAGAGGGCAGTCTGGGATTGGCCAATCACAAAGATCGCCTCAGGGTAGCGTTGGGCCAGGGTTTCCAAGCCCCAAGCGGAGCGGGTCTTGTCCCTTTGGGGACGGGTAATGGCTTCGCTGCTGCAATAGATGGGGTTGGAAAAGGTGTTCTGAACAGCCCAGGCAATGCCCACCTGCACCATCGGCTCATCGACCACAATGGTGGTACGCGCTGCCAAGGCCGCCGCCCCAGCCTGTAAGGCTTCGTTACCAAAACGGATGAGGTTCAAGTACTCAAAGTCGGCAGTAGCATAAATAACCCGACGAACCACCTCATACTCAGCAGGAGAAAGCTCGTGCTTGCCCACCTCCTGGTCGATGATCATCAAACTCTCTGCATCGGTTACGTGCCACTCCATCGGTTCCAGACCCCACCCGCTGTTTACCTCCGTAATGACAGGATTGTACCTGCAGAGGCTTCAGTTGGTGGGAAAAGCCATTGCTTAGCCCGGAGGCCAGCCCATCCCCCGACCGCCCAGAACGTGAATGTGGAGATGAAAGACGGTTTGCCCGCCGTCCTCTCCTTCGTTGATCACCAATCGGTAGCCTTTATTTAAACCTGCCTCGGCAGCCACCCGCTGAGCGGTCAGCAGGAGATGTCCCAGCAATGCCTCATGTTCGGGCTTGGCCTGGGAAATGCCGGGGATGGGCTCTTTGGGCACCACCAAAATGTGGACAGGGGCTTGGGGGGCAATATCTTTGAAGGCCAGGGCTCTATCGTCTTCGTAAACGATTTGTGCAGGGATCTCCCTGCGAATAATCTTGCCGAAAACTGTGTCGCTCATGGGTGCTCACAAATTAGTTCTGCCCTTAGCCTACCTGCTAACCGCACATTCTCCCACCCAGGTGGCGAGAGTGGCGCTCGGCACCTACTGCTTCAGCAGCCATTCAAATTCCTGCCGCAGTGATTGAATATGCCCCACTCGCGAGACCAACAGCGCATCTCGCCCGGCATCGCGAAAACGAGAGCGCCACAAACTCACCAAATCGGGGTTGCTGCACCAAAAGCGGATAACAGCATCGACCAACTGATCCAAGTCCCAGCCGCGCCGGGCCGGCACTTCCTCCACGGATCCCAGCAACGCATCGAGGGTGCAGGAGCTGGTACCCAGGTATTCCACCCCACAGGGCCGCTGGGCCAGCTTCTGTTGCTGATGAAAGAACTGCAGAGCAGGGGCGATGCCGATGATCTCGAAGGTGTAAACCATTGGGCTCAGTCCTACAGAGTTTTTTGCGAAAGATCCTAAAAAGGGGACTAGCAGTCTCACAACCAAATCAAGGTTGGGATCCCTTCCCAACTATCCTCGATCTGATCCTGGATGTTAGGTATTGATTATACTCAACTTGGGCAAAATGCCAAGGCAAAGGACAGGCAGATCCCTGCGTGGCGAAATACTTTTGCGCCACAGAGGAAGGCTTTGCCTGATGGGCACTCCCTCGTTCAGCTCTGTGTAAATAATCTGTGCAGAAATCTGTGCAGATAAGAGGTAAAGCTGCTAGCAAACACAAGTGAGGACTGCTAGCATCCAATGGGATCTTTTGCTAATTGGCTTTAGCTACACAACTACAGCCCACTAAGGGACCACGGGATACGGTTGTATGGTCATTCTAGGCTAATTGAGACACTCCCCAAGCGTTCCGCGCCGCTGCCGCGACCACCCCCAGCCCCTTTCCCAGAGGGAGTCATCCCTCACCCCCAACCCCTCTCCCAAAGGGAGAGGGGAGTTAGGAAGCAATACAACAGAAATCTTTCAGTTCTGTTTAAAATGACTATAAACCTGCTTGTTTTAAACCTCGTTGGGGTCAAGCCTCGGAAACACGATTTTTGTATCCCCCAGTTTGTGAACAGGCTGTATTGTCACCTGCCTTTTCTGCAGACATTGAAGCAGACATTGAAGATTGTGACTTGAGGCAAGCAAAAGCACAGGCATCAAAAAACTGGCGTGGCCGCATTCTCCGACCGCGCCACCAGCTCAAGCCCTCTCCTCTACCCAAGTCGGTATTGCGTCTTGGGCCTTTTCTTGAGTGGGGGGGAGTTGAAACTGGATGCGCGGCTGCCCTACCCCATAGGTGAGGGTGTAGCTCCACTGCAGGCAGCGCAGCCACAGGCGGGGGTAACGCGCTTCTAGCCAGGGCTGCAGGCGACGCAGCAGATTTGGAAGCCAGCCCCTGAACAAAGCAGAGGTCAAGGCCAGGCCGGTATAGCTGAGGTAGGTGGGTAGCCACTGGGCAAAGCCTTTGGCCCCTACGGCCTCCCAGATCCACAGCAGCAGCCGTGGGTTTTGCAGGGCAGCTTTGATGGCCATGCGGTTAAAGGCCAGCCAGCCAGCCCGGTCTTTGATGAAATCGTCCACCACCTCCGGCGGCTCGGTGGCGAGAATGCCGAAAAAGCTGTTGAGAGTGGCATTGATGCGCTCGGGGGGCAGCACCTTGCCGGTGGGCACCATCATCCCCCGCGAGAAGAGCCAGGTGACGGCCGAGTTGCCCTGGTAGGCCCGGATCTGGGCTAAGTCCGCCGCCCTGAGCAGGTCGTGGCGCAGCGCCGTATCCAGCAGATCGCACAGGCGGGGGCAATTGCGCACCAGGGATCCAAAGCCGGTAAAGCTAAGGGGCGATTGCATAGCCGCCGCATCCCCAATGAGCAGCACCCGGTCAAAGGGTTCCGAGGACTCCGCCCCGCTGCCGCCAACAGGGTGCCGGGGCTGGCCAAATCGTCCGGGGATATAGCCGAAGGTCGCTTTTTTCCACTGCAAGCGCTCTGGGTCGCAGCGGCGGTATTCCGGCAGAATGGTGAAAAAATCTTCGTACAGTTCCAGCAGGGATCCGGGGTTTTCCGGATGCACCTGGTGGTAGTGGAACAGATAAAAGGTAAGATCTTCGCCTGGGCCGGGGAACAGCTCCCAAATGAGTTGCCGACCGCGGCTGATGTCCCCGTGGCTGGCCAGAATGTCCCCAAACTGGGGATCCCATACCCCTGGCTCAAACCCCCCCGCAATGGTAGCCCCCACCGTGGGGCAGACGCTATCAAAAGCCCGATGGCGGTAAAGCTGCTGGGCAATGGGAGAGACTGTTCCCATAGCATCCACCACAAGGCGGGATCCCAGCCGAAACTCCTCGCCGGTGGGCAAATCCTTCAAAACCAGCGTGACGCCTTGTTCGCCAACATAGGCCCGCTGAAACTCGGTGCGCTCGTAGATAGCTCCCCCGCAGGAAGTGAGAATTTGGCCACAGAGCTGCAATAGCTTTTCCGCGTCAATGGCCAGATTGAGTACCGTCGGCGTGTGCAAAACGGGAGCGCGAACCGGGCTATTGCCGTCAAAAAACTTGTTGAACCCATCCGTGTATTCCCGCAGGATCAAGCTCTCCATCTGCTCGGCGCTCAAAAGGCCCAAATCCACCAGGGTTTGCAGCTCCCGCCGGGAGATGTTCCACTCGCGGTTCATGCGGCCAAAAGGGAGTCGCTCCACCAAGGCCACGCGGTAGCCCAAGCGAGCCATGGCCGCTCCATAGATGGCTCCCAGCGCTCCTCCCACGATGGCCAGATCCCACTCCACCGGGGCCGGCTCAGGGGCAGGCTGGCGAAACAAGACCGGCTGAGCAGAGCGGTGGGCTGCGTGGCAATGTTGTACTTCTTCCCGCCAGCGCTTTTCCCACCAGTACACCCGCTGTAGGTCGAACTCGCCATTGGGGATCCGGCGAAAATACTTCACCGTTTGCGGGTAGAAAGGCTCAAGCTGATCGAAGATGGATCCCCGGTTCAGGTCGATCTGGGGCAACTGCGGGTAGCGGTGGGGAAATTGGCTTTGAATGGCCTGTTCCAGCTCTCCCAGCCAGCGAGCTTGGCGGGGGAAGGGCTGCTCCGACCACTGGAACACCTTGAGATAGGTAGTGTTCAGCCCCGACCACAAGAAAAGGGCCAGCTCAGCGCCGGATCCCTGTAGGCGCAGGCCCGTGGGGGTAAGAACCTTCTGGCTGCCTTGGGGCAGGGGGATACACTCCTGTAGCCAGCGCAGCACTTGAGCACTATCGGGGCAAGGGATCTCGCGGTAGTAAAGGGAAGTAAGCACGGCGCCGAGATAAGAAACCGAGCAAATCTTTACCCATTGTGACATGAGGGGATCCCTTCCCCTTGCCGATCCCGGGGATCACCCTCTACCCAGTTGTTCCCCGAGCTGCAGATCTGCAGGGGTGTTGCAATTGGTGAGCATCCTCTCAAGGGACTCCGTCCCGCTGTCGGGAACGGTCAGGGGCAGGATGGCTGTTGGCACCTGGGACAACCAGCCCTGAAAGGATCTTCCTCCTGCCTGCAAGAAACTCTCCAGAGAACCTAGCTGCGCCAGGCGATAGAAGCCACACAGGGGCTCCCAGCCCCGCTGACTTTTGGGCAGGGCGGCCACCGTCTGAGGGGGCAGGGTGGCAAGGCGCCGTCGCCAATCCCCAAGAACCTGCTCCTGCAAGCAGGGCAGATCGCAGGCCAGTAGCAGGATCCACTCCGGGGGAACGGCCAGGGTTTGCAGCCGCCGGATCCCCTCTTGAAAGGCCAGCAGCGGGCCTCGGTGTTGCTCTGCAACGCTGTCGCGGCTGTGAACGTTTTCCCGCCAGAGATGCCAACCGGGATCCACCACCGACGCATAGCGCTCCGGCCAGGGGGTGAGGATGTAAACCGCGTCGGCGCAGGCTGCTGCCACCTGAGCCACCCGTCGCAGCAGGGGGATCCCATCCCAAAGCACCAGGGCTTTGTCGGATCCCATGCGGCGGCTGTTGCCCCCGGCCAAGATCAGAGCCACGACCGCAGGCGGGGAATCTTCAGGCATTTTGGACATCCAGTTTTCCACAACGAGCAGCAGGTATTTGTGGAGGAATAGGATAGGGATCCCATCCTCTCCTCACTCTAGCCGCTATGTCTGAGCCCTCTGGTCGTCTGGTTTGGAACCACTCTACCCATATCTCAGGGTTGATCCCTGTTTTGGAACGCCTGACCCGGCAGGCGGGCATTAAAACCGTGACGCCGGGCGCTCTGTCCTGCAGCCGTGGGCGGATCCCCCAGTTGCAGTTGCGGGTTTCGGTGCCGATCCGGGGCGGGTACAAGCTGGTGGCCCGCAAGGGAAGCAGCGTGCAAGAGGTGTTTGTGGTAACGGATCTCAGCCAAACCGAGCTGGAGGCAGCCATTCTTCGCTGTTTGCAGTGAGCTCTTCTGGCAACGCAACCGAGCCTCGTTCTTGCTACACAACGCTGTCCCGACCCAGAACTTCGTCCTGCTGGGGCAAATGGCACATCAGTTGAGGATGAGTTAGCTATGTCTCGTGCTAGTCTCAAGCCCGCCCGTATCAGCGCTGTTTTACCCGGATCCCTGGCAGCAGAAGTGGGCATCCAACCTGGAGAGGCCCTGGTCAGCATCAACGGCGAGCGCCCCCGCGATCTCATCGACTACCGCTTCCTGATCGCCGAGGAGTATGTAAGCCTGGAGATCTTGAATAGCCAAGGGATCCCGCGCACAGTTGAGCTGGAGAAGGGGATCGACGAGGATCTGGGGCTGGAGTTTGAAACGGCCCTGTTCGATGGCCTGATCCAATGCGCCAACGCTTGTCCCTTTTGCTTCATCGACCAACAACCTCCGGAAATGCGGGCAACGCTGCACCTCAAGGACGACGACTACCGCCTCAGCTTTCTCTACGGCAGCTACCTCACCCTCACCAACTTGCCTGCTGCCGAATGGGAGCGCATCGCTCGCCTGCGCCTTTCTCCCCTCTACGTGTCAGTGCATGCTACCGACCCGGAGCTGCGCAGCCGCTTGCTCAAAAACCCGCGGGCTGGCCTGATTTTGGAGCAGTTGGCCTGGTTTCGCCAGCATCGCTTGCAACTGCACGCGCAGGTGGTGGTCTGCCCAGGCTGGAACGATGGGGATCACCTCACCCGCACACTCCTCGATTTGGCCGCCTTTCGCCGGCCCGTAGACGGGATCCCCACCGTCCTCTCGGCAGCAGTGGTGCCTATGGGGCTGACGCGCTTTCGCCCCCCTGGTGATGAGCTGGTTCCTGTCGATGCGGCCAAGGCCCGAGAAGTGATCCAGCAGGTGGAAACTTTGCAGGTCGGGTTTCGGCAAACATTGGGATCCACCTTTGCCTGGCTGGCCGATGAGTGGTATCTGCTGGCCGGGCGGGAACTGCCACCGGCAGAGCACTATGAAGATTACCCCCAACTGGGGAATGGCGTGGGATCCCTGCGCCTATTTTTGAGCCAGTTTGAGCAGGTGAGTTTGCCTGCCGGCTTGGCCTCTCCGGTAAAGGCCCTTTGGGTGGTGGGCAATGCCGTGGGGCAAGCCTTCCAGCCCATTGTGCAGCGCCTGAATCGCATCCACCATTTGCAGCTCACGCTGCTGCCCATCGCCAGCCGATTTTGGGGCCAAACCCTGACGGTGACCGGGCTGCTGACGGGGCAGGATATCTTGGATGCCCTGAAGTCTGTGGAAAACTTGGCGGCCTACGATGGGCTGCTGCTACCTCAGATTGCCCTTAAGGATGGGGAGCGCTTTTT
Organism: Thermostichus sp. MS-CIW-36; assembly: GCF_054059035.1. Lineage (NCBI taxonomy): Bacteria > Bacillati > Cyanobacteriota > Cyanophyceae > Thermostichales > Thermostichaceae > Thermostichus > Thermostichus sp. MS-CIW-36. The sequence goes on along the minus strand of NZ_JBSSBR010000020.1, from coordinate 2,883 downwards.
GGACGATCTGACCTGGCAGGATCTGCAGGCCCAGGTGGGGATCCCGGTGGTGCGGGTGGACGGCGGGCCGGCAGGCTTGGTGCAGGCGGTGCAACAGCTAGAACAGGGCTATGCCTACGGCACCCTGTGTTGTTCCGCAACGCTCGGGCGAAGGGAAACTGCACCGCTGACGCGACCAAGAACAGCTTTGAGCCGAGGATCCTGAGGCGATGCAGAGGTTGCGGCGAGGATTGTTTCTGCTGCTGGGGGTGGGGCTGGGGATCCTGGCCATCACGGGCTTGGCGGCTTTCTACGTAGATCTGGCCTGGTTTGCCGAGCTGAATGCCCTGCCGGTGCTGTGGACGCGGGTAATTGCCCGCTGGGGGCTGGGCCTGGGCGCTTTCCTCTTTGCCCTGGCGGTGACGGGATCCAACATCTGCTCCTGCTGGCGGGGGGCAACCTTGACCGGGGCCTGGGCGATTGCCACAGGTTTGAGTGTTTTCTTTGCTTGGTCTCTTTCCAATCACTGGTTCACGCTGTTGCTCTGGCTGAACCAGGGGCCCGTCGGGGAGTCGGATCCCATTTTCAACCGCGATCTCGGCTTTTTTCTCTTCAGCCTGCCTTTCTGGGAGACGCTGCAGCATTGGTGCTTCAACCTGGTGCTGCTCACCTTGATTGCCGTTGTCCTCATCTACTTGGTAGAGCTGGGGCTTTCCGAGCAACGGCTGACCTTGGCCCTCTCTCTCTATGCCCAGCGGCACCTGCTGATCTTGGGGGGATCCCTGTTTCTCATTCGCGCCTGGGGCCATTGGCTGGATCGCTACGAGCTGCTCTATTCCACCCGCGGCGTTGTGTTTGGGGCCGGTTTTGCCGATGTGCATGCAACCTTGCCGGCCACGACCTTGATGAGCGGGGTGGCGGGCTTGACGGCGGTGGGATTCTGGGCTTTGGCCCGCCAGGGGATCCGCCTCAACCTTCCTTTCCTCAAGTCCTGGTGCCCTTCCTGGGCCAGCTCTCTCCTGGCGCCGGCCATCCTCTGGGGGGCCTACCTGGGGTTTGGGCTGCTAACCACCCAACTTTATCCCCAACTGGTGCAAACTTTCTTGGTGGCCCCCAACGAGCTGGAGCTGGAACGCCCTTACATCGAGCACAACATCCGCTTTACCCGCGCCGGTTTTGGCCTTAGCCAGGTGGAAGTGCACCCTTTCCCAGAAGAGGGATCCCTGACCTGGGAGATCCTGCAGCAGAATCAATCCACCCTGAGCAACGTGCGCCTCTGGGATGCGGATCCCCTATTGGCCACCTACCGCCAACTGCAAGAAATCCGCCCCTACTACCAATTTCCCTATGTGAATGTGGATCGCTACCGCATCGGGGGAGAATTGCGCCAAGTTATGCATGCCGCCCGCGAGCTGGACTTTGCCCAGGTGCCCCCCGCCGCCCAAACCTGGGTTAACCGGCGGTTTTTCTACACCCACGGCTATGGCCTCACCCTCAGCCCGGTGAATGTGGTGACCCCTGAGGGCCTGCCGGACTTTTTCCTGTCGGATATCCCGCCGCGGGTTTCTCCCCGCTACCCTGAGGTGGCCTCCGTCTTGCGGGTGGAGCAGCCGGCCCTCTACTATGGCGAGCTGACCACCACCGATGTTTTCGTGGGCGCTGAGGCGCGGGAATTGGACTACCCTGCAGCAGAGCGCTATGTGTACAGCAGCTATCAGGGCAGCGGTGGCGTGCCCATTCCCCACCTCTGGCAGCGGTTTCTCTACGCCTGGCATTTTGGCGATCTGCGCATCCTTCTCAGCCGCGAGCTGTCTTCTGCCACCCGCTTTCTCTATCGCCGCCAAATCCGCGAGCGCATCCGTCGGGTGATGCCCTTTTTGCTCTACGACCGGGATCCCTACCTGGTCATTCAAGGCGGCAAGCTCTACTGGTTTTTCGATGCCTATACCACCAGCAGCCGCTACCCCTACTCGGAGCACCTGCCCGGCTTTCCCTTCAACTACATCCGCAACTCGGTCAAGGCGGTGATGGACGCCTACAACGGCAGCATCGATTGGTACATTGCCGACCCTCGGGATCCCCTCATCCAAGCCTACGCCCGCATCTACCCCACCCTCTTCAAGCCTCTGGAGGCAATGCCGGAGCCGCTGCGGCAACACATCCGCTATCCCCAAGACCTCTTCCGCCTGCAAGCGCAGCAGTTTGCCACCTACCACATGACGGATCCCCGCCTCTTCTACAACCGCGAGGATCAATGGCAGATCCCCGGCCAGTTCCGCAATCGACGGCGCATTCCCATGCAGCCGCAGTATCTCATTCTCACCTTGCCGAGGGATCCCCAAGGGGTTGCAAACCACACTCCTGAGTTCGTCCTCCTCTCCCCCTATGCCCCTGTTAACAAGCAGAACATGGTGGCTTGGATAGCGGCCCGCTGCGACGGGGAAAACTACGGCAAGCTCCTGGTGTACGAGTTTTCCAAGCAACGGCTCATCTATGGCCCGGAACAGGTGGAAGCACGGGTCAATCAGGATCCCTTAATCTCCGAGCAAATTTCCCTCTGGAACCAGCATGGGTCGCGGGTGAACCTGGGCACGCTGCTGGTCATTCCTATCGAGACTTCTTTGCTCTATGTTCAGCCCCTTTACATCGAAGCAGAACAGGGCCGCCTGCCCCAGCTCACCCGGGTGATCGCCGCCTACGAAGACCGGGTGGTGATGGAACCGACTCTCGGCCAGGCCTTAGAAGCCCTCTTTCTGCCGAGGGGCAGCCGATAGAGAAAGGGATCCCCTCCTCATTTTTGAGGCAGGTGGTTGACGAAACTTAACGGATGTTTTAAGTTTAGGTTGTCAATCTTCGCGCTTCCTTAGGGAAGTTTGACCTCATGACTACTGTTATCCAACGTCG
>NZ_JBSSBR010000019.1:0-56118 GCF_054059035.1 Thermostichus sp. MS-CIW-36 | reverse complement strand
GTGAAGACTTCTTTACTACTGATCAATCCATCCTCCTTCCGAAGTTGGTTTGCTAAGTGCTGCTATTGTACCCCTTGAGCCCTTAACAGGCTGTAACAGCAGCAGAGGACAGGAGTATCTGATGGACTTAGTTTTGGTTTTATTGATTGGGGCAGCTGTTGGTTTCTCGGTAGGCATTTACGTTGCTCGCCAGTATGGGGCCAGTCCTAAACTGGAAATCTGGAAACGAGAGATTATCACTAAACTGGAAATCTGGAAACGAGAGATTATCAGAGATATATCTTCGCAGCTAAGCCAACACAGCCAAGAACTCAACGACGCGAACAAAGCGCTAATCAAATTGAGCGAAGGATTGGTAGACAAGATTTCTCAAAAGTTACAGGAAAAGTTACAGGCCGTCCAAGCTACCCTTGAAGAGTTTAAATTTCGCCTTGCTGACAGCCAGCAAAGCTTGCTACAGGACTGGGGCAGAGACCTTCTACAAGCTATATCTGTAAAGTTGGCCGAACATGGCCAGCAACTGAACGATCAGCTAGCTATTCTGGAAAACCTAGTGGAAGAGGCCAAAGATATTTACCAGCAACTACGGGTTACTATTCAAAGTTCTCATGGATCCGAGATATGCCCAACTGCAAATCAGGACTCCCAGAATGAGCAGGTTACTCAGGTCATTGGTAAAGCACCAGATCCTGAGACACCAGACGAAGTACTAAGAGACAAGGATGGGACAGCTACTGTTGATATATCAAAGATAGAGTCGTTCTTAAACTCAAAAAACATAAAGATAAAAAGCATAGCTGCGGAAGAAAAAGAGGAAAAGCTAGACCAAATAGCTACCTTTATGGGCAGCCGATACTCTTTTATCAAGAGATTTTATGGAATGGTTAAGTCAAATATGAATAGCGGCAGTTCTTTCTCCCTAAACCTTAGAGACGAACCTCCACAAGTAATCAGTTTAACTTGCCAAGTTGCTAAGGAGTTACACGGCATCGCATTTTTGGAAGAGTACAGATACTCTAAGGCACCCAAACGCCTCTTGGAAGCAAGACCCAGTAGGTCGCCTCAGGCGCTGAATTTTCTGGCAGGGAACTGGCTGGAAAGATATGTTAGGGACACGCTGATCCGCCTTGTTGCGGCTCACACCAAAAAGATCAGTTTCTCTTACGTCGCGAATGCCCAAGTTACTTTATCGAATGGAGCCGATTTTGAGATGGATCTTTTCTTCCATATCAATGATAAATTCTACTGGGTGGAATCGAAGACAGGTGGGTACCAAGATAAAATACAAAAATACTCCAGAATCGCTCATGAACTCGGTCTTCAGGGAAGCCAAGCTTTCATAGTTTTAACTGATGTTAGTCAAGATACAAGAAGTAGTCTATCTTCCCTCTATCACCTGTCAGTGATTGGCGTCGATGAGGTTGAGTCTACCTTTGATGGGATCCTGAAAAGCCATCTCTGAAAGTCTGAAAAAGTCCCCAAGAGCATCGGCTCAGGCCACAATCTTGACGGCTTGCTCCATACACCACCAGGGATCCTCCGCAAAAGCTGGCATGGGAGTGCTGCCTGCTTTGCCCAGAATGGCCAGCCGGACTTCCCGATCCAGGCGGGATCCGGCCCCGTAGGGATCCTCGGAGGGGGGCTCCAGCCGTTGCCCCAGGGGAGGCATCACCATAATGCCCGGCTGCATGCTGGTGCCGCTGACCCAGATTTTGAAGCGATCCACCGCTACGTCTGTTCCTTCTGGCAGCTGCATCTGCAGCAGGTAGCGGGGGCCAGAGCCAATCAGCAGGCTCTCGTTGGGGCGTAAACGGGCAGGCAGATCTGGTTGATAGGGGTAAACCAAATCCACGCTGTACCGCCGCTCGTCAAAGACGGTGACATAAACATGCACTGGAGTGGGGGCTCTGTTTCTCAAGGCAATGGCCAGGTTGCGGCCTGCTTGGATTTGCACTTTCCCTTGGGGATCCCGCGGCAGAGGGCTCACTTCGGCAGGGGCAGAGCTGCTGGCCGGGGTTTCCAGTTGGAGAAATTCCACTTCCAAGATGCTGCTCAGCGCATCGCTGGGAGGTTGCAGATTCAAGAGGTTGCCGAAAGCGGCCACGTGCTCCAACAGCCGCACCAGCTTGCGAGGCAGGGCCTGTAGCTTTTTCACCGGGATCCGGAAGGCCGCCAGAGCCACCTCTTCCCCCCGACGGTAAAAGTGATAAATGGCATCGGGCAACAGCTCTACCCGCAAGTCTGCTGCTTCCGGATCTGTGTAGGCCAGAAGCGGTGAGGCCGGCAAAGCCGCCAGCAAATTGGCAACAGGCATTTGGATCTGACTGGGATCCGCACAGGTGAAAGCCACCCGCAACGGCTGGAATCGGACAGAGGACATGGGGGCAATCCTGCAAAAACCTGGAACGGAGTCTGCCGTATTCTCCTGCTGTGAGGTTGCCGGGCAAGCAAGCCAAGCTCTATATTACCTGCTCAGTTCTCCCCACCTCGACCGGGCTGTGGCCAAGTCAGCTCCCGGCCAACAGACCCCCAACAGGCCACAGCTCCGTAATCAAACTTAACACCAAAGGCAAATGGAACCATTGGGAAACTATCCCGGATCCCATCTGCAAATGATCTCTTGATGGTCTATTCTTGATCCTGTTGTCGGGTTTGCGGCTGGAGTGGAGCCCACCTCTCCTCTTTCTAGGCTGATCTACGGAGAACCATGTTTAGCAAAGCTTTTTCTTTTCAGAAGGTGTTTGCGCCAGCGCGTCGTCGGTTGCTTGTCCTGCTGTTGGCTGCGTTGATGGCTGGGTTTGGCTGGGGTCTGGCTCCAGTGTTTGCAGCTAGGGATATTCCTGCGGTGGCTCTGTCGCCAACTGAGTCTATTACCTTTACCGAAGCCCAGTTGGCCAAAGGGAAGAAGCTATTCAACACCGCATGCGCCCAGTGCCATGTGGGCGGCCAGACCTATCCCAACCCGGATGTGAGCTTGAAGCTTTCGGATCTGGAGGGAGCAACTCCCCCACGGGATAATGTGCTGGCGATTGTGGATTACATCAAGAATCCAGTCACCTATGACGGGGTGGAGTCTCTGTTGGAGTATCACCCCAACACCCAGCTCACCAGTGAGTATCCACGTCTGCGCAACCTCACCGACGAGGATCTGAAGCTGATTGCGGGCTACATTCTGGTGCAGGCCAAGACCGTTCCCGGCTGGGGTGGTACCAAGAACGAAAGCCACAGCGACCTATCAGCCTATCTCTAATGCCGCATCTGGATCAGAAGTTGCCTATGAGATGGCGGATCCCGTCTCGCCTCTAGGCCTAGGTCGGGATCCTGGCCTTGTTGTGGCTGGGGCTGGCCAGTCCGGTGGCGGCTCGCATTCATCCTTACCAAGAAAACTGGGTTTAGGGAACTGCCCCGCAAGGGGGAATGCCTGGGGAGATGAGCACCGCTGTCGTAGAGGGGCAGCCCAACACGGTAAGTGCTGTCGCAGAGCCAGGAACCAGAATCTCCTGCCTTTGGGCAGGGGAGTATGTCAAGGATGTCAAAAATCGTTTTCAGTCCGCCTGCTCGAATTGTCATGTGGGCGGTGCCACCTTGTCGGCTCCCAACATTTCCCTCTCTTTGAAGGACTTGCGCGGTTCTACTCCACCCCGAGATACCCTTCAAGCCTTGATGAAGTACCAGCGGGATCCCCGTAGCTACGATGGCTCGGATTCTATCTATGAATGACGTCCTGTGCCCCCTTCCTGGATGGACAACGAAGCCCTAAGAAATCTGGCTGCCTTTATTCGTTGAAGACCTTTCCGTATAGTCCAGCCATCCGGTGAATAAACTCCAACTGGCATCGCGAATGGCCTTGGCCAAGTGGTGGTTCCTCACCAAGTTGCGCACCGGCAAGTCCTCATACGCCACAATGTCGTGAGACAAAGCGCTCCGCGTCGCCGTAGGCGAGTACCACGCACCGGGTCACCTTGATGACACAGTCTCTGCGCTGGCGCTAGACTTTGAGATGCACCTTGCCCAGTCGCTTCCTCTGCTTTGGGTAGTTCTTAGATTGGGGTTTGATCCCCTTCCTATACTTCCGACTTAACCTCCGCTGGTGTCGCTTCAACCTCCTCTTGGCACGACGCAAGAATTTGGGGCACTCTACCTTGTTAGTGCATCAAGCCCACATCCAGCCCCGCCACCTGGCCGGTGGACTCCACCTGCTCCTGACGCTCCACGTCCAGGCAGAACTGGGCGTAGTAGCCATCGGCTCTCCGCACCACCCGCACCGGTTGATTTTCAGGGTGAGGATGTCCTGCCGCACCTCGCCGTTGCAATACAGAGCAAAGGTGCCTGCTTGGAAGCCATCTGTGAAGGTGAGGGACATCCTATCTGCTGCCAGCTTCCAGCCGGAGACTTTGTACTCCACAGAGCGACAGTGTTTCTGGAACTGGGGACAGCCTTTTTGGGCTTCCTGGTTCTGGCAGCGGCGGTAGAAGGTGGAGATGGCAGACCAAGCTCGCTCCGCGCTGGCTTGTCGGGCAGAGGAGTTCAGCTTCTGGGCGAAGGGGAACTCTCTGGCCAAGTTCTTGCAGAGGGCATAGAGGGCAGCTCTGCCAACCCCCTGGTTATCCATCCAGTGGCGCAGGCATTTGTTGCGGATAAACTGGGCAGTGCGGATGGCCTCGTCCAAGGCTTGGTACTGCTGGGCTGTGCCGTTGAGGAGCTTGGCTTCTGGAACGCGCATGGGCACACTTTAGCGCAGGTCTAACGAGATAAAAGTCGTCCTAGAAGGGCAGGGCTTTAAACCCAGTTTTTTGGTAATCGGTGGATGCCGATCTGTAATCCAACGGCTGCTCGAACTCCCTCAGGGCTCTATTTGGGATGGATCCGACTGCGCCCCTGGCCGATACGATCGCTGCCATTGCCACTGCGGTGGTGCCTGAACAGGGCAGCGTGGGGATTGTGCGCCTTTCCGGGTCACGAGCCCTTCCCATTGTCCAAGCCATCTTCACCCCTGCCCGCCGCAACGCAGTCTGGGAGAGCCATCGGCTCCTCTACGGCTGGATCCGCGACGAGAAAGGCCAAATTCTAGACGAAGCGCTGGCCGTTTGGATGCAAGCCCCCCGCTCCTACACCCGCGAAGATGTGGCAGAGCTGCATTGCCACGGTGGCATCATGGTGGTTCAGGCCACGTTGCAACAATGCCTGCGGCAGGGGGCGCGGTTGGCCCAGCCGGGGGAGTTTAGCCTGCGCGCTTTTCTGAATGGCCGCATTGACCTCACCCAGGCCGAGAGTGTGGCCGATCTGGTGGCGGCCCGCTCCCCTCAGGCAGCCCGGATGGCCTTGGCGGGCTTACAGGGCAAGCTAGGGGGATCCATTCGCGCCCTGCGCCAGGAGCTGCTGGGTTTGTTGGCAGAAATTGAGGCTCGCCTCGACTTTGAAGAGGATCTGCCCCCCTTGGATGTTGCCGCTTGGCAGGCCCGGCTCCAAGCTATTCAAGCCCAGATGCAAGCCCTGCTGGCCACGGCAGAACGGGGACAACTGCTGCGCACCGGGGTGAAGGTGGCCATTGTCGGGAGGCCCAATGTGGGCAAGTCCAGCCTGCTCAATGCTTGGTCAGGACAGGATCGGGCCATCGTCACCGATCTGCCCGGCACCACCCGCGACGTGGTGGAATCCCACCTGGTGGTGAAAGGGATCCCCGTTCAACTGCTGGACACTGCCGGCATCCGCGCCACCGAAGATCCGGTGGAACGGCTGGGGGTGGAGCGCTCCCAACGCCTAGCCCAGGCTGCCGATGTGCTGGTACTGGTCATCGACGCCCAAGCGGGCTGGACGGCTGCCGACGCCGCCATCTACGAGTCGATCCGCCATCGCCCCCTCATCCTGGTGATCAACAAAACCGACCTCGCCCCGCCAGAGGGGATCCCTCTCCCCCCCGAGATTGCCCACCGCGTCCCCGCCGTTGCCGCCCAAGGGAAAGGGATCCCGGAGCTGGAAAAAGCCCTGGAGCAGCTTGTCACCCAGGGACGTCCCCAGCCCAATCTGGAGATAAGCCTGAACCAGCGGCAGGCCGCTGCCCTCCAACAAGCCCAAGCCAGCCTGGAACAGGTGGGGCAGGCCATCCAAGCTCAGCTCCCCCTGGACTTTTGGAGCATCGACCTACGGGGCGCCCTGCATGCCCTTGGCCAGATCACCGGCGAGGAGATCTCGGAATCGGTGCTGGATCAGATCTTCAGCCGCTTCTGCATCGGCAAGTAACTCTATAGACTCCTCCTAACTCATACTCATTCTGAGTTTGTGTTACCATGGGCTCAGTTGGGAAGCCGAAGCGGATCCCCGATAATGGAAACACAGTTAGGAGGTTGGCCATGGTTACCGCCGAGAAAACCCGTCTCTACCCCACCCAGATCGATTTGCCAGCAGAGGCTCGCGCGCAACTGGTGGAGCTGCTCAACCAGTCCTTGGCAGACACGTTGGATCTGAAGACGCAGGTGAAACAGGCCCACTGGAACGTTAAAGGCATGCACTTCATCGCCTTGCACGAGATGTTCGACACTTTTGCCAGCACCCTGGAAAACTACGTGGACATGCTGGCGGAACGGGTTACGGCGCTGGGGGGCATCGCCCGCGGCACGGCTCGCATCGTTGCCCAAACCTCCACCTTGCCAGAGTACGATCTGGCCGCTGAAGAGGGTCGGGATCACCTGCAGGCTTTGGCAGCCCGTTACGCTCAATATGCAGCTTCCGTCCGCCGCAACATCGACCGCACCACCGAACTGGGGGATGCCGACACAGCAGACCTGTTCACCGAGATCTCGCGCCAGATTGACAAAGATCTTTGGTTTATCGAGGCTCACCTGCAGGCGTGACGCCAGCGAGGCCAGTCACAGGCAAGTGGATCAAGCAAAATGGGCGTTAACGTTCCCCTCCTGTATTTGGTGGCTCTGGCCAGTATCCTCGGCGTGGCGGGCTTCTTTGTCCTGCGGGAGGTGCTGCGGGTACGAGCCCAGGAAAAGGTCATCCGTGAGCTGCAGCCCCGCCTGAGCAAAGGCAAGGGATCCCCGCAGGAGCACTACGAGTTGGGCAGCGTCTATTTGCAAAAAGGCCTCTACGACCAGGCGGTTGCCCAGCTCAAAAAAGCCCTAGAAGTGGCTGGGGAGAACATTCCCCCCGTCTGCAACGCCCTCGGTTTTGCCTACTTCAGCCAGGGGCAGTACGACTTGGCCATCCGCTACTACAAGGATGCCGTGGCTGCGGATCCCGGCTATGTGACCGCCTGGAACAATCTGGCCCATGCCTATGAGAAGAAAAATCTCTACGGCCCAAGCCTGGAAGCTTACGAAACTGCCCTGAAGTTGGATCCCCAAAATGCCATTGCCAAGCGCCGCTCGGATTCTCTGCGCAAACGGTTGCAGCCCAGCCCTTGAGGATCCCATCTGCAATTCCATCCGCAGAAATCCTCTTGACCGCGGCACAGTTGTCCATAGGGGTTGGCGCTAAAGACTCCATCCTGCCTCTATAGGCACCTCCTTATCCTCTCAAAAGAAGATTGAAATATTGAAATCTTGAGCGTAAATGTAAGATCCGGTATCGTGTTGCCTGGGCTGGTATTATGTCTTAAATAAAATGAGAGGCCATTTCATGGATTCGCAATCGGTAGCACCTGTGGTTTTGGTGATCCTGGATGGCTGGGGTTATCGGGATGCTCTCGATGGCAACGCGGTGCTGGCTGCGGAAACCCCTGTCCTGGATAGCCTTTGGGCTGCCTATCCCCACACCCTGCTGCAAGCTTCGGGTCGGGCCGTGGGCCTGCCGGCAGGACAGATGGGCAACTCTGAAGTCGGGCACCTGACCTTGGGGGCAGGGCGGGTGGTGCCGCAGGAATTGGTGCGCATCAGCGACGCGATAGAGACAGGATCCCTTTTCCAGGATCCCTTGTTGATGCAAGTTTGTCGCCAGCTCAGAGAGCGAGGGGGCCGTTTTCACTTCGTTGGCCTTTGCTCCGAGGGGGGGGTTCACTCCCACATCGACCATCTCTATGGGTTGCTCAAGCTGGCGGCCCAGGCTGAGATTCCGGCCTATGTCCACGCCATCACCGATGGCCGCGACACCTTGCCCCGCGATGGTGCCAGGGTTCTGGCCGCCCTGGAAAAAGAGCTGCAATGGCTGGGCAATGGCGTCATCGCCACCCTGAGCGGACGCTACTACGCCATGGATCGGGATCGCCGTTGGGAGCGCACCCAAAAGGCCTACGAGATCATGACCCAAGACGGCCCTGGCCGTGGACAAAGCGCCGCGGAGGTGATGGAAGCTTTCTATGCCCAGGATCTCACAGACGAGTTCATCCCGCCCACCCGCCTGGCTCCGGGGGCTGTGCAGCCGGGAGATGCGGTGCTTTTCTTCAACTTCCGCCCAGATCGCGCCCGCCAACTTACCCAAGCCTTTGTCTGCCCAGACTTTTCGGGTTTTCAGCGCCCCTTGCTGCCGGATCTCACCTTCATCACCATGACTCAGTACGAGGCGGAGCTGCCGGTGCAGGTGCTTTTCAAGCCGCAGAACCTGGATCACCTGCTGGGCCAAGTGGTGAGCGAGGCCGGCCTCAAGCAATTGCGCATTGCTGAGACGGAAAAATACGCCCATGTCACCTACTTCTTCAACGGCGGCATTGAGCAGCCCTTCCCCGGTGAGGATCGCATCCTGGTGCAAAGCCCGCTGGTGACCACCTACGACCAGGCGCCGGAGATGTCGGCAGTGGAAGTGACCGACAAAGCGATAGAGGCCATCGCCCGCCGCGAATACAGCCTGGTGGTGCTCAACTATGCCAATCCCGACATGGTGGGCCACACCGGCAACTACGAAGCCACCATCCGCGCTTTGGAGACGGTAGATCGCTGTTTGGGCAGGTTGCTGGCGGCAGTGGTAGATGCGGGAGGCACTACTTTGATCCTGGCGGATCATGGCAATGCAGAGCTGATGTGGGATGAGAACGGCAACCCCTGGACGGCCCACACCACCAACCCCGTTCCCTGCATTTTGGTGGAGGGGGAAAGGCGCAAAATCCCCGGCTGTGGCGGCGATGTCAAGTTGTGCTCCAACGGCACTTTGGCTGATGTGGCCCCCACCCTGCTGGAGATTTTGGGCCTGCCTCAGCCCCCCGAAATGACAGGACGCTCGCTTTTGCAGCCGGCAGAATACACCATCCTCCAGCGGCAACCCAGTCCTGTGGGGCGGTAGGTGCCAGGGATCCCTTACTCCGTCACTGGGATCCCTTCTTGGGCCAGCCATGCTGTTAGCTCTCCCCAGTTGCGATAGACAGCCAGAACCCGTGAGCGATCGGGGTGATAGGGGGCAGCCAAGCGCTCCAACTGCAAAAAGCGGGCCTGGGGAGGGATCACCGCCGCTTCGGGATCGGGGGGAGTGGGTCGGCGCAAGGAGCTGCTGTAGCCGCGGTAGATCAGCACCAGATCAGACTCTCCCTCGCTTTCCACCTCCACCCGCAGCACCTCTTGCGGGTGGTCTTGGCTATAGCGCTCCAAGGCCAAGGGCCAAGGCAGGGCCCTCATGCTTCCAGTTCCCCCTTATCAGTTCCGGGTCGCAGCCGCCAGACAAAGTAGAGGCTGTAGAGCAGGTAGGCCACCAGCCCCCAGGCCCCCACGCTCCCCAGCAGCTCCGGCGATACATTGGGATGGAAGATCTCCCGAAACCCCAGCGGTGGCCCAAACCAAGCCCGGCACTCCTCTGGCAGAGAAGTGCGGAAAGCACAGGGCACAAAGGCCCCCGAAAAGAGGATCCCGGCCCCCATATAACCAGTCAGGCCCCACCGCCAGAGCAAAAAGGCTCGCGCCGCCCAGCTTCTCGACTGCTCGAGAGCAGCACTCCAGTCCCGCCAAAACCAAAGACAAACCAAGATCAACAGCCGCGCCATTGCTCCACTGAGAAAGCTGACGGGCAGGCCCCCAATCATCAGGTACACCGTCACCGCCAAGAGGCTCGATACCCGCCAATAAACGATCAATAGCTGAATCAAGGGCCGCAACCCCACCGCAAAAGCCCAAATCAGCAGCAGCAATGGCATCACCACCGTCAGCGCCACTGCCAAGCGGTAGTCCAGCCAGATTGCATCCACCAGCCAACTCTGGGGAGTCATCCTCACCCTCTGCCACTCCTGCCCCTTAGTATATGAAACCTGGGGGATCCAGGACGGGACACAGAGAGTTACGGAATGTTAACGCCTGCTGACCATCCCCAGCAAAACTTTACACCAGACAGCTTTCAGAAAGTTTTCCATTTTGCCGCTACCGATCCCCGAAAGTGGTAGATTCTTAGCTAGCTCCTCAGAGGAGTATCCCTGTCGTTCGGAAGGCCAGCTGCCTGTCTGAGCGACCAGCGGAGTCTCCTTCAGACCTTGGCCCAACTTAATCTCATTAAGTATTGTTACTTAATCGTGTTATCTTGGGTTAAGGTCAAACCTTGAGAGGCATGACCTCGAAACCATGGCCCGTTCTTCCAGACTCCTCTCTCACAGTTCTACCCGTTGGAAGGCGACCCAGTGGAAGCCCAGACCACTGCCTCCCTTGGAGAATGCACCTCCTTCTCCGAAGCGGGAGGAAGAGACAGGGGATCCAGTTGCGTCAGAGCCACCCCTTGCCCTGGGGAAGCCCGATTTGGCGAGGAAGGTGAAGGGTGGAGCTAGGGGGGCAGCAGTTGCTGGCAGCGGGAGCTATGAAGCGCTGCAGCTGTGGCTGGTGCTGGTTACCTTGGGGGTAAGTCTGGCCATTGCCGTGGGAGTGGCCCTGGTTTACTCTCTGGGGGTAGCTGCCAACTACTTGCTGGGGGCGGTTGTTGGCGTGGTTTATCTGCGCATGCTGGGCCGCGGCGTAGCGGAGCTGGGCAAAAGCCGCAACCGTTTGGGGGTGACGCGTTTGGCTCTGTTTGTCGGGCTGATCGTTTTAGCCACTCAGGTGAAGTCTTTACAGATATTGCCCATTTTCCTGGGGTTCATGACCTACAAGGTCACCCTGCTCATTCATCTTGTCCAGACCTTGACCCGTTCATCTTCTTCTGTGTGATGCCCATGAACCTGTCCTTCTCCTCTCCTCCTCTTTTGGCAGAACTCGAGGTCGGCCATCACCTTTACTGGCACCTGGGCAAATTCACGGTTCACGGGCAGGTTTTGATCGCCAGCTGGATCGCCATTGCCCTGATCTTGACGGTGGTTATCTTGGGCACCCGTCAACTGCAGCGGGAGCCGGCTGGTCTGCAAAACTTTGTCGAGTATGCCCTGGAATTTGTGCAGAGCATTGCCCGTGCCCAGATTGGCGAGAAAAACTTCCGGCCCTGGGTACCCTATGTCGGCACCTTGTTCCTGTTCATCTTCGTCTCCAACTGGATGGGCAACCTCTTCCCCTGGAAGTTAATTCCCCTGCCGGAAGGGGAGTTGGCCTCCCCCACCAACGACATCAACACCACTGCCGGGTTGGCGCTGCTCACCAGCATCATGTATTTCGTGGCCGGCATCAGCAAGCGGGGGCTGTCTTACTTCAAAAAGTACATCGAGCCTACCCCGATTCTGCTGCCCATCAACGTTTTAGAAGATTTCACCAAGCCCCTTTCCCTGAGTTTCCGTCTATTCGGCAACATCCTGGCAGAAGAGCTGGTGATTGCGGTGTTGGTGTTGCTGGTGCCCTTGTTTATCCCCGTGCCGGTGATGGTTCTGTTCCTGTTTACGGGGGCGATTCAGGCTTTGATCTTCTCAACCCTCTCGGCAGCTTACATTGGAGAGGCGCTGGAAGGTCATGGAGGAGGGGATCACCACGATTGATCCCGCTGGTCGGTCGATCCATCTTGAACCTTTTCGGGAGGATCATCTCAAATGGGTCAGCGCAAGGGATCCCTTCTTTTGGTAAGGTTTGTTGGGGCTGACAGATTGGTTCTGAAAGCCGCCGACAAGGGAGTGATTTGAGGCTGTAGTGTATCAGACCCGATCACCTCTGAAGCTCAAGAGACGTTGTTGTTGTGTCAATCACCAAGGAGCATCTCACTATGGATCCGTTAACCTCTGCTGCTTCTGTTCTGGCTGCTGCTCTGGCCATTGGTCTGGGATCCCTGGGTCCTGGGATCGGACAGGGGAACGCCGCTGCTGCTGCGATGGAAGGGGTGGCCCGCCAACCGGAGGCGGAAGACAAGATCCGCGGCAACCTGCTGGTTAGCCTGGCCTTCATGGAAGCTCTGACCATCTACGGCTTGGTGGTGGCTTTGGTGCTCTTGTTTGCCAACCCCTTCGCCTAGTGTCCTACGGGGGCGGGCCGCAGCGATGGCCGAGGTGAGCCATATCCGCCCCCCAACCCGGCCTGACGGTAGACCTAAGTTTCTGTTGGGGTCATAACACCCATGCTCTTCCAAACTCTATTGGCTGTTGAAGCGGCTGAAAAAGGTGGTCTTTTCGATCTGGATGCCACCCTGCCCCTGATTGCCATTCAGTTTTTGCTGTTGGTGGCAGTGCTCAACTCCCTCTTCTATGAGCCGGTTACGCGGGCTATCGACAGCCGCAGCGACTACATCCGCACCACTCAAGCGGAAGCCCAAGAGCGGTTGGACAAGGCGGTGTCGTTGACCCGACAGTATGAGTCTGAGATCAGCCAGGCCCGCTTGCAAGCCCAGCAGGTGATCGCTGAGGCAGAGGCTGCAGCTGCTCGCATTCGTTCCGAGAAACTGGCTGCTGTGCAGGCAGAGATCCAGCAGAAGCTGGAGGCGGCGCGGCTACAGGTCGAGCAAGAGAAGCAGGCAGCCCTCGAACAGCTGCAGCAGCAGGTGGATGCCATTGCCGCCCAGATTACCCAGAAACTGTTGGGCAGTGCTCGTTAGATCGCTGGTTGGAAGTACTTTTGGAGGAGCTTGCGATGCCTGTGTGGAGTTGGGTGGCCGGTTGGATCTTGGCTGTGGCCGAGACCACGGAGCTACTCCCAGAAGCCAAGGCAGGAGAGGGGGATCTCTTGGCCAAGATTCTCGAGAGCAACCTGATCAACATCGCGATCATTCTCACCTTGCTGTTTATCTTGGGTCGCAAAGTGGTGGGAGAAGCCCTGGCCAAGCGGCGGGAGGGGATCCTAGAAGAACTGCGGCAGGCGGAGCAGCGCAAACAGGAAGCCATCGAGAAGCTGGCGGATCAGCAGCAAAAGCTGGCCCAGGCTCAGCAGGAGGCTGAACGTATCCGCAAGCAGGCGGAAGCCAACGCCGAAGCCCGTCGGCAAGAGTTGTTGGAGCAGGCGGAGCGGGAAGTTGAGCGGCTGCGGGCCAATGCCGAGAAAGAGTTGTCCAGCGAGCAGGAGCGGGTTTTTCAGGAGTTGCGTCGGCAGATCGTTCGCCAAGCCTTGAGCAAGGTGGAGCAGGAGCTGCCGCAGCACCTCAACGAAGAGACCCACCGCAGCCTGATCGAGAAAGGGATCCAAATGATTGCCCGCTAACTCTCAAGGAGGAGAAAGGTATGATCAGCAGCACAATGGCTGAGAAGGTGGTGGATCCCTATGCCGAGGCTCTCATTGCTCTTGGGTCAGGCCAGGGATTGCTGGACACTTTTGCCGCCGATATGCGCTTTATTGCCGAGGTTTTGCGGGCTACGCCGGAGCTGGGCCAGTTTCTCGCCAACCCGGTGATCAAGGCCGAGGCCAAAAAGAACCTGCTGCAGCAAGTATTTGCCGATCAGATCCACCCTCTGCTGCTGAATGCGCTGAAGTTGTTGACCGACCGCCGCCGTATCATGTTTCTCGGGGCTGTCTGCCGGCGCTTTTTGGATCTGCAGCGGAAGCTCCAGAACATCGTCCTGGCCGAGGTGACGACGGCGATACCCTTGACGGAAGCTCAGCAGCAGTCAATTCGCGAGCGGGTGATGGACTTCACCCAGGCCAGCGGTGTGGAGTTGCAAGCCACTCAGGATCCGGAGCTGCTGGGAGGGGTGGTCATCAAGATTGGATCCCAGGTGATCGACCTCAGCTTGCGTGGACAGTTGCGCCGGCTTGCCTTGCAGTTGGCCTAAGTTGGTTTTTGAGGATCCCTTCCCATTACTTGAGAGGACTGCTATGCCTACCATTCGCCCAGACGAGATTAGCACCATCATCAAACAGCAGATTGAGCAGTACAACCAGGAGATGCAGGTCTCCAATGTGGGGACAGTTCTGCAGGTGGGGGATGGCATTGCCCGCATCTACGGTTTGGATAAGGTGATGGCCAGCGAGCTGCTGGAATTTGAGGATGGCACCACCGGTATTGCCCTCAACCTGGAAGAAGACAACATCGGTGCCGTGCTGATCGGCTCCGGGCGGAATATCCAAGAAGGATCCACCGTCAAATCCACGGGCAAGATTGCCAGCATCCCGGTGGGGGAAGCCCTCTTGGGCCGCGTGGTGGATCCCCTGTGCAACCCCCTCGACGGCAAAGGCCCGATCCAGTGTACGGAGTCTCGCCTGATCGAATCTCCGGCACCTGGCATTGTCGATCGCCGCTCTGTGTACGAGCCCCTGCAAACCGGCATTACCGCCATCGATGCCCTGATCCCCATCGGGCGGGGGCAGCGGGAACTGATCATCGGCGACCGCCAAACCGGCAAGACCACCGTTGCTGTGGACACAATCCTGAACCAAAAAGGGCAGGATGTGATCTGCATTTACGTGGCCATTGGTCAGAAGCAGAGCACCATCGCTCAGGTGGTGGGCATCCTGACCGAGCGAGGGGCTATGGACTACAGCATTGTGGTGGCTGCCGGCGCCGATAGCCCGGCCCCGTTGCAGTGGCTGGCCCCCTATTGTGGTGCCACCATTGCTGAATACTTCATGTACCAGGGCAAACACACCCTGGTGGTCTATGACGACCTCTCCAAGCAGGCGGTGGCCTATCGGCAAATGTCGCTGCTGCTGCGCCGTCCACCCGGTCGGGAAGCTTATCCTGGGGATGTGTTCTACCTGCACTCGCGGCTATTGGAGCGAGCCGCCAAGCTGAGCAGCCAACTGGGAGAGGGATCCATGACGGCGCTGCCGATCGTGGAAACCCAGGCCAATGACGTGTCGGCCTACATTCCCACCAATGTTATCTCCATCACCGATGGGCAGATCTTCTTGGAATCGGATCTGTTCAACGCTGGCATCCGCCCGGCCATCAACGTCGGGATTTCCGTCAGCCGCGTCGGCTCGGCAGCTCAGACCAAGGCGATGAAAAAGGTGGCTGGCTCCATCAAGGTGGAACTGGCCCAATTTCGGGATCTGGAAGCCTTTGCCCAATTTGCCTCTGACCTGGATGAGGCTACCCAAAAGCAACTGGCCCGCGGCCAACGGCTGCAGGAGTTGCTGAAGCAGCCACAGTACTCTCCCCTGTCTCTGGATCAGCAGGTGGCCATTATCTATGCGGGAACACGAGGCTATTTGGATGACATTCCGGTGGAGAAGGTCTCCAGCTTCAAACATGGCCTTTTGGCTTACCTGGGCACCACCCATCCCAAGTATGGCGAGATCGTCCTCTCCACCAAGCAACTCACCGACGAGGCAGAAGAAATCTTGAAAACGGCCATCACAGAGTTCAAGCAGAGCTTCGTGGCCAAGGCAGCCTAGCCTGACGCGGATCCCTGTCAACCACCGTTCGCGTTAGCAGGACGGAGTCCTTAAATAGAGGGAATAGGTTATGGCAAATCTCAAGCGTATCCGCGATCGCATCAAAGCGGTCAAAAACACCCGCAAAATCACCGAGGCCATGCGGCTGGTGGCAGCAGCCCGAGTGCGCCGCGCCCAAGAGCAAGTGATGGCCACCCGTCCCTTTGCCGACCGACTGGCCCAGGTTTTCTATCGGCTGCAGACGCGGCTGCGACTGGAGGATGTCAACTTGCCTCTGCTGAAGCAGCGGCCCATCCAGACGGTGGGGCTGTTGGTGGTGGCCGGGGATCGGGGCCTGTGCGGAGCCTACAACGCCAATGTGATCAAGCGCACCGAAGAGCGCGTCCGCGAACTGCAGGAGACGGGACAGCAGGTGCAGCTTTACCTGGTGGGACGCAAGGCGGTGCAGTATTTCCAGCGGCGCTCCGCTCCCATCGCCAAGACCTACGTGAATTTGTCGCAGATCCCCACGGCGGCTGAGGCTGCCCAGATTGGGGATCAGCTCCTGGCGGCCTTCTTGTCGGAGAAGGTGGACAAGGTAGAGCTGCTCTATACCCGCTTTGTCTCTTTGATCAGCTCCCGTCCGGTGGTGCAATCCCTGTTGCCCCTCGATCCGTCGCGGTTGGCCACTCAGGACGATGAAATTTTTCGTCTTTTGGTGCGGGGTGGGGAGTTTACCGTCGAGCGCAGCAAAGTCATTGCAGCGGTCTCGGCCCCACCTCAGGACATGATCTTTGAGCAGGATCCCGTGCAGATTTTGGATGCACTGCTGCCGCTGTACTTGAACAACCAGTTGCTGCGGGCTTTGCAGGAGGCGGCGGCCAGCGAATTGGCGGCTCGCATGACGGCCATGAACAACGCCAGCGACAATGCCAGCGAGCTTATCCGCACGCTGGGTCTTGCCTACAACAAAGCTCGCCAGGCGGCTATTACCCAGGAGATCCTGGAGGTGGTGGCCGGAGCGGAGGCCTTGTAGGGTTCTCAAAGGAGATCCCCTGAGGAGCCGAGGTTGCGTTGCCGCGCCATCTGGGAGTTGAGCAGAACCACCGGCAAAATCCCCACTAAGACAATGGCCAAAGCCGGTGCCCCTGCCTCCGCGAGACGCTCATCGGCTGCCAAGCGGTAGGTTTGCACCGCCAAGGTGTCGAAGTTGAAGGGCCGCAGCACCATCGTGGCCGGCAGCTCCTTCATCACATCCACAAATACCAGCAGCATGGCCCCCAAGATGCCACCGCTCATCAAGGGCAAATGCACCCGCCAGAGGGTACCCAGGGATCCCTGCCCCAGGCTGCGGGCTGCCTCATCCAAACTGGGGGGAATGCGCAGCAGCGTGGCCTCAACGGTGGCCAAAGCCACGGCCAAAAACCGCACCAGGTAGCCGAACACCAAAGCCGTGAGGGTGCCACTGATCACCAGGCCGGGTGGCTGTTGCAGCACCACCTGCCGCAGGTAGCTCAGCAGTTGATCCAACCACCCTAGGGGAATCAGAACCCCCACTGCAATCACCACCCCAGGCAGCGCATAGCCCAGAGAAGACAACTGCACTGCCAGCCGCAGGCCCCACGGGGATCCCGCCCGTCCTAGCCCCTGCATGCGCAGCCCGTAAAGCACCACCACCGACACGGAAACAGCAATGATAGCCGTGATGGTGGATAGCCAAAAGCTGTTCTGGGCGTAGCTCCAAAAGCGGCGACCCAGCTCCCCCTGCCGCAGGGTCATGTGGAGCAGGATCAAGGCCGGCACGACGAAGCCCAGCCCAATCGGGATCCCACAGGCTAGCCAAGCCCCCACCGCCCGGATCCCTTGTAGGCGGTGACGGGTTGGGGTGGGTTTGAACCCTTGGCGATAGTAGCGCGCCCGTCGGCGGGAGAATTGCTCCACCGCCATCAGCAGCAGCACCAGCAGCAACAGCAGCGCCGAAAGCTGAGCCGCCGCCACCGGATTGCCCAGGGCCGTCCAGGTGCGGTAGATGCCGGTTGTAAAGGTATCTACCCCGAAATAGCTGACCGTACCGAAATCGTTGAGGGTCTCCATCAAGGCCAGCAGACAGCCGGCCACGATCCCCGGTCGGGCCAGCGGCAAAGCCACCTTGAAAAAGCTGGCCCAAGGCCCGTAGCCCAAGGAGCGGCTTACCTCTAAGCAGGCCACCGATTGCTCCTGAAAGGCCAGCCGGGCCGAGAGGTAAACATAGGGATAGAGGGTGAGGATCAGCAGCAGGATTGCCCCCCACAACGAGCGAATGTTGGGGAACCAGTAGTCGCCGATCCCCCAACCTGTTACCCGCCGCAGCCAGATCTGGAAACCGCCGGTTACCTGCAAAAAATCGGTGTAGGCGTAGGCCAACACATAGGTGGGAGCCGCCAAGGGCAACACCAGCATCCATTCCAGCCAGGCCCGCCCCCAAAACTGACACATGGTCACCAGCCAGGCGGTGCCACTGCCCACCAGGATGACCCCCACCGCCACCCCTGCCATCATCACCAGGCTATTGCGCACATAGAGCCCCAAGACGGTGTCGGCCAAGTGTTCCCAAACCTGCCGCTCGTCGGCAAAAAGGCTGAGCAGCACCGTCAGAGTGGGAATCAAAAGTAAGCCCGTCAATGCCAAGGTCAGCAGCGTCCAACTGCTGAGCCAGCGCGGCCAACCCCCCTTGAGAGGATGGTCAAGGCGTTTACCCAGATTCAGCCAAGTCAACTTTTCCATCAACTACAAAAGTGCTCCCCACCGCTGACGCGAATGAAACCTGCAGGATCTCGCAAAGACTTTTTCTTTACCATTTCCCAATTGTCAGCTAGAAGGCACAGGAGCCCTCCCCTTTGCCTACAGTGCAAGGACCGGGAGGAATTCGGAGTCATAATGAGTCATAATATAACCTAACTATGACCCAAGTCCTGACCATTTCCTGCAAGCTCAAGGTGTCTGAGTCGCAAGCCGCAAAGTTGGACGCGACCTTGGAGGCTTTCGGCCACGCCTTGAACTGGGTCAACCAAAACAAACCCGAGAAGGTCGCCAACGCCGTCAAACTTCAATCTCTGGGCTACCACCAAATCCGTGCCCGGTTCGGCTTGTCCAGTAACTTGGCTCAACAGGTCTGCAGACAGACAGCGTCTGCTCGCAAGGTGGCACAACAGAAAAACCGCCCGGTCAAAGCGTTCAAGGGTGGCTTCGCTACCTACGACGCTCGTATCTTTTCGTTTCGCGAGAAAGACTGGACGGTGTCGCTCACCACGGTGGAGGGTCGAGAACGCTTTGAGCTGGCGATTGGTCATTACCAGAGAGAACAGTTGGCAGGCTCCAATCCCAAATCGGCCACTCTGGTCAAGCGCAAAGGTTCCTACTCCATCCAGATTTGCGTGGAAGCAAAGTTACCGGAACAGCAGAACACCGCTCGGGTAATAGGCGTGGACTTGGGAAGGACAGATATTGCCCATACGTCAGAGGGGGGCAACTGGAATGGACAGCAGTTGAACAGAGTCCGAGACCACTACTCCCGGTTGAGGGCGGTACTCCAACGCAAAGCCAGTAAGGGCACACGCAGTTCGCGGCGCAGATGCAGAGAACTGCTGCAACAGCTGTCTGGCAAGGAGAACTGAGACAGTTTCTAGAGTACAAGGCTCTGCGTGCAGGGGTTTCTCTGATCCTTGTTCCGCCTGCTCATACCTCGCAGAGCTGCCACCGGTGTCTGCACATTACATCCCGACCCTGCGCGATCCTATCGCAGTGGGAAGAAGTTTAAGTGTGAGCATTGTGGATGGGAAGGGGATGCGGACTTGAATGGGGCAAATATGATTGCACTTTTGGGGGCTGCTGTAAACCAGCCCAGAGGCTAAGCCTACGGCTCGCTTCGCGAACGTGATTGGCTTGCCAACTACAGGGCTACCGAAAGCTCGCTCTCTATATGTCAGCATGAGTGCGGGTGGTTTACTGAAGGCTATGGCAGAAGAAGAGCTACAAGAGCAAAGCGTCGGATCTTCCCACTCTCCTCCAGACGGTAGGGATCCCTCCCCTGAAGGACAAAGATCCGTTCACGCCGCTCGGACGGAGTCCTCGGCTTCTGAAGCACAAGCGGAATCGGTGCCCGATCCTATCAGCAGCGGGGGCGGGGAACTGTCTGCCATCCCGGTTGCCCCGCCGGGGTTTAAGTCGGGATTTGCAGCGCTGATCGGGCGGCCCAATGTGGGCAAGTCCACCCTACTCAACGCCCTGGTGGGACAAAAGATTGCCATCACCTCTCCCGTGGCCCAGACCACCCGCAACCGCCTACAGGGGATCCTCTCCCTACCCCAAGCCCAGATCATCTGGGTGGATACCCCTGGCATCCACAAACCCCACCACCGCCTGGGGGAAATCTTGGTACACAACGCCCAGGCAGCCATTGCCGCTGTGGACGTGATCCTCTTCGTGGTGGATGGATCGGTGCCGGCAGGACGCGGGGATGCTTTTATTGCCGAGCGGATCCCTGCTGCTTCCCCCTGCCTGATCGTCTGCAACAAAGCGGATCTGCTTCCTCGGGATGCTGCCGTGCGCCAAGCTCACCAAGAGAGCTACCAAGCCCTGCGCCCCGGCGCTCCTGTCGTTTGGGTGTCTGCCTTGGATCCCAGCAGTTTGACACCCCTGATCCAAGCCACCATCGATCTGCTGCCCACCGGCCCCTACTACTACCCACCGGATCTGGTGACGGATCAGCCGGAGCGGTTCATCATGGCGGAGCTGATCCGAGAACAGGTGCTGCTGCAGACCCGCGAGGAAGTGCCCCATTCCGTGGCCGTGACCATCGACCAGGTGGAAGAAACCCCCAACGTCACCCGCATCTTGGCCACCCTCTATGTAGAGCGGGACTCGCAAAAGGGGATCCTCATTGGCAAAGGGGGGGAAAGGCTCAAGCGGATCGGCCAGGCAGCCCGCCTGCAGATTCAAAAGCTGATCCTGGGCAAGGTGTACCTGGAGCTGTTTGTCAAGGTGCGGCCCCACTGGCGGCGCTCTGAGCACCTTCTGCGCGACTTGGGCTACAGCGCTACGTCCCCCTAGCGGAAAGAAGCCATTTGCGTCAGCAGGACGGAGTTCTTATGCCCCCCTCTCCCCTTGTGGGTAGGAGACTGGGGTATTTGCGCGAGCAGCACAGCGTGCCTGGGGGGAATGCTTCAAAAATGCCTTAAAAAAAATGCCTTGGATCTGCTTGGAATAGATGCCGGATGGGATCCCTGCGTTAGCTTGGATAGCAAAGCCTTTGGAGTTCAACGGCAGTTTTTCCCATCTTGCTTTGCTGCCCCGCGCTATGACCGCTTTCTATCCCGCTACTGTTCAACCGGGCGCCCGCACCCTGCCTGGCCACTACTATGTTTCTTCCAGCCGCTTTGAGGCGGAGATTGAGCAGATTTTTTATCGGCAGTGGTTCTGCGTGGGGCGCAGTGCCGATCTGGCCCAACCCGGAGACTTTTTGCAGGTGCAGGTGCTCAGAGAAAGCCTGATCCTGGTACGGGATCCCAAGGGGCAAGCCCATGCCTTCTTCAACCACTGTCGCCATCGAGGAACCCGACTCTGCAGCGAGCTCCAAGGCCATTTTGCCGATGGGATCCCTTGCCCCTACCACGCCTGGCGCTATGGGCTGGACGGGCAATTGTTGGCAGCTCCCCAGATGCACGAGGTGGAAGACTTTCGCCGTGAAGATTATCCCCTCCACTCCGCTGCCTTGGCAGAATGGGAAGGCTTCGTCTGGGTCAACCTCAGCCGCAATCCTCAGCCCTTCGATGAGGTTTTTGCCCCATTGCAAGGTCGTTTCCGAGAGTGGAACCTGTCCGCTCTGCGGCGAGGCCATCGTATTGAATACCACGTTCAAGCCAATTGGAAATTGCTGTTTGAAAACTACTCTGAGTGCTACCACTGCCCGCTCATTCACCCGGAATTGGCCCGCCTTTCGCCGGCTCGCAGTGGTCGCAACGACTTGATGGAAGGCCCCTTTTTGGGCGGCTACATGTTGCTCAACCCAGATGTGACCAGCCTAAACATGAGTGGCCAACGCAGCTTGCCCGTGATCTCCACCGTGCGAGGCGAGAACCAACGGCGAGCCTACTACTACACCCTTATGCCCAATCTATTCTTGAGCCTGCAGCCGGACTATGTCATGACCCACACTCTGTGGCCCCAGGGATCCGACCGGACGCGGGTTGTCTGCGATTGGCTGTTTGAGCCGGAGACCTTGGCGCTGGATGGTTTTGATCCCAGCGAGGTGGTGGAATTGTGGGATCGCACCAATCGACAGGATTGGCACCTGTGCGAGCTCACCCAGCAAGGGGTGGGATCCCGTGCCTATGAAGCAGGGCCTCTTTCCCATGCAGAAGGGTTGCTGCAAGCCTTTGGGCGGGAATACCGCCGGCAGATGCAGGAGTTGGAAGAACAAAGCTGGTGACATGCTCCCGCACTCATGCTGACGCAAAGCGCTCCGCGCCGCTAAAGCGAGAGAGTGCGGGCTTCTCAGTGACTCCTGTAAAGGACATTTCCTGAGCTTTGAGAACGGGATGCCCCACCGCTCTGTATTTGATGTTTATCGCCGCGTTGTGGTCTCGGCTCAGCTCTAGCCCACAATGCGGGCAAGAGTGCCATCTGTCTCGAATGGTTTTCGGTACTTTCTGACCACACTGAGAACAGTTTTGGCTTGTGCCGCTTGGATCCACTGCAATCGCCCTCAGCCCAGCTCTTTCAGCCTTGACTGCGAGAATTTGCAGGAATTGCCCCCACCCTGCATCATAGATAGACTTCGCTAGTCGGGTTCTAGCAATGCCTTTGGTGTTGAGCGCCTCATACGCAATATGCTTCCCTTTGCTTACCAGCTTCTTGGCTACTTTGTAGTGGAAATCTTTACGCTGATTGGCCACCTTGAGGTGCGCCTTGGCCACTCGCCTCAAGGCTTTCTTACGGCGGTTTGACCCTTTCTGCTTGCGGGATAAAGACCGCTGCAGCCTCTCCAGCCGCTTTTGGGCGCGGCGGTAATACTGGGGCACTGGGACGGACTCCCCTGTATCGGTCACCAAAAAGGAGTCCAGCCCCATGTCGATCCCTATCGTGTTCTCTGATGTTGGCGAATCGGGGGTTAATTCAGGGACAGACGCATCTTGCAGGCTTAATGTCACATACCACCCATCAGCCTTACGGGTGATAGTGGCAGTCTTGATAACAAACCCGTCAGGCAAAGGACGGTGTTGAATCAGTTTTACTGCTCCGATTTTGGGCAGATGAATGAACTTCCCCTGAAGGCAGTCCTGCTTCATCTGGGGAAAGGTGAAGGAATGATACCGGCCCGCCCCTTTGAATCTCGGCCTTCCTGCTCTCTTGCCGTTACGGTCGCCTTTCAGCCAGCGGTCGAATGCT
The DNA here is from genome assembly GCF_054059035.1 of Thermostichus sp. MS-CIW-36. Classification (NCBI taxonomy): domain Bacteria; kingdom Bacillati; phylum Cyanobacteriota; class Cyanophyceae; order Thermostichales; family Thermostichaceae; genus Thermostichus; species Thermostichus sp. MS-CIW-36. Next base: position 33,136 of record NZ_JBSSBR010000019.1, on the reverse strand, counting down.
TTATGCACTCGCTCTATGCAGTTTTGCAGGACTTGCGAATGGATTGCTTGGTATTCGGGGAACCTTGCTTTGGTATTCACCAAGTCCCGTTTTTGGGAGTAGAAATCAGGCCTGTCTCTCAGCTCAGGCAAATGACAGATTAAGGGGCAAGCGTTTATATCACAGCGGTTTTGCTCCCACCAGTTAAACCGCTCTGCCAACCGATAGTTGTACTGCTTGCGCAACAGCTCCAGCCATTGCTCCATCAGAACAACTTGACTGGGGGTAGGCCGCAGACGGTACTGATAGGCAGTCCTCATCTTAAGCGTGCTCAGAAACCGCTACACTGATTATAGCGCCAGCAGAGATTAGCTAGCTCGCCGGGAAGCCCCGCACTCTCTGCAACAGCAGGAGGGTCGGGATGAAAGGCGGATATATTCTGTACTATAATCAACATGGTTGTACAAAACGGCGTTGCCGGAATCTGGTGCAACTACGCGGTGGGGCATCCCGTGTCTGCTCGCAGAGGGTTCTTGCAGTAGCTCCCCGATGAAGCGAGAAGCCCACGCTGTACCTGTAGGGTCAGTGATGGGAGTATGTCACCAGCCATGAAGCATGATTTCGTTTCCAGCGGCAGAGCTGTATCTGATTTGAAGGCACATTTGGTCTTAACCACCAAGTACCGTCGCAAGGTATTTACCGGCGAAATGCTGCAGCGATTACATGGATTCATGTATGACCTCTGCCGAAAGTGGGGCTGTAAACTTATTGAGTTCAACGGCGAGGCAGACCATGTTCATCTGCTGTTCCAGTACTATCCGCAGATAGATCTGTCCAAATTGGTAAACAACATCAAATCCGTCTCTAGTCGCAGGATGAGAAGCGAGTTTGCGGACTACATCAGCAAGATATACCGAAAAAATGTGCCATGGAACGAGTCTTATTTCATCGCTTCATGCGGTGGGGTAACAGTCTCGGTATTGCGCCAGTACATTGAAAACCAAGGTACTCCCGCCTCTCATCCCGACCCAAGCGCTCCGCGCCGCTAGCGCGTTCGCTTCAGCGGGCCGTAGGCCATACGTCCTGCGGACAGAGGGCGGGGCTTCTCGGCGGTTTAGCTAAAAAAGTGTTAGGGACAGAGGGTTTTTGTTGATTGGGTTGCCGTTGGCGTTGTTAGGACGAAGTTCTTTGTAAGGTGCTTTGGGCTGAGGTTAACCACAATGTTGCGACTGTACGGGATCCCAACCTCCGGAAATTGCTACAAAGTGGAATTGCTCCTCAAGCAATTGGGGATCCCCTATGAGACGGTTGAAGTCAACTCCAGGGCCGGAGAAAACCGCCGCCCCGAGTACCTGGCCAAAAACCCCCTGGGCCAGATCCCGGCTTTGGAACTGGAAGATGGAACGGTCTTGGCCGAGTCCGCCGCGATCTTGGTCTACCTGGCAGAAGACACCCCCCTCTACGGCCAAAACAAGTTGGAACGGGCCGAGATTTTGAAGTGGTTGCTTTTTGAACAAACCCGCATTGCCCGCTACATCGCCACCACTCGCTTCTGGGTGCGGGCCGGCCAAGCAGAGGCCCATGCTGACGTGATCGCCCAGAACTTGAAATCTGGAACAGAGGCCTTGGAGATCATGGAAGGCCACCTGCAGGGGAAAGCATTTTTTGTGGGCAACCGCTACACCATCGCCGATCTCGCCCTTTTCACCTACACCCATGTGGCGGAGCAGGGTGGGTTTGACCTTAAGCCCTTTCCCCAGATCCGAGCCTGGTGTCAGCGGGTGAAAGCCACCGACCGCTTCTTCCCCCTCCCCGGAGCCTAGAACGCCTTCCGCTAGTTGCTGGCTCCCTCCATGCCCTCTAGCAACTGGCCCAGATACCAAATCTCGACCTCGCTGGCCACATCTCCCTCAGCCAAGAAGGGCGTGCCATCTTGAAAGTTGAGCGGCCCCTTGAAGAGCTGAGTGCTGCCATTCCCCAAGCCGGCGATGAACTCCTCCAACTTAGCCCTATCTTCTGGCTCCAGGGCTTCTCCCATGATGAACCCTGCCGAAGACGTGTCCGGGTTGTTGATATCCGACCAGTCGATGGGCGGACGTAGGAATTGGCTCTCGAAGGTGCCCGCGCGAGCTGCCTCGATCAATTGCTTGTATCCTGGCCCCCAGTTGTAGTAGGAAACCCCCAGGCAAATTTCGGGCGCAAAGTTACAACCGCTGGCCAGGCCGTAGTGGGTGTAGCGCACTCGCTTTCCGGCCTCAGCAGCCCGCTTGCCTTGCACCGCCGCCTCCGGCGTATCCAACCCCGACATCACCACATCAAAGCCGCTGTTGTAAAAGTCATCGGCAACCTTGCTTGGATCCAAAGTAACCCCTGGAATGTTGAACCAGAAGCCAATCCAGGTCACCCGGAACTGCAACTCTTCAGGACGATCTCGGTAAGTTTCCCAGCAGTATTTGGCCCCCAAGTAAGCAGCAGCAGCGTAACGGCGGGTTTCGTCGTTGATCAGAGGCCCCAACAGGCCAATTTTGCCGGTTTCGGAGCCCAGGGCTGCAGCACAGCCAGCCACCATGCGCATCGCTTCCATCTGGGGCATGATGTTGGCCAAGTTGGGCAGATCGATGTAATTTTTCCCCTCCTTCCAGGCCATGTCCCCAGAAGCATGGATAACCGCAATCTCGGGATGCTTGCGGGCCGTTTCAATCGCGTCGTCTTTGTGGTCATCAGAAGTAAAGATGATAACCTTGGCCCCTCGGGCGATCATGTCATCCGCCACCTGGGAGGCGCGCACATTGGGCCGATCCGCCGGGTTCACCTTATCCAGGTAATCAAACTCGACACCGGGCAACTTGGCCTTGACGTATTCGCTGCCCTCCACATGCGCCTGGCTCCAGCCGCCATCCTGCATCGGCCCCACCAGCACCATGCCCACTTTGAAGGTCTCTTGCGCTGTTGTGGGGGTGGATCCCAGTAAAGCGGCGACCGATAGGCCAACAGCCAAGCCTTTCAAGGGAGAAAAAGCGCGAATAAGATTCCAGCTCACAGGCAGCTCCAACAGAACAGGGATCCAAAGCCGGAAGACTACATCCATCATCGGGATCCCGCTGCAGATCGCTGTATCTGAGAATACAAAAAGGCGCTTGGCAAACGACGTGGAAGCCAGCAGGGGCTCAGGGAGAAATTTATCGTTCCTTCAGTTCCCGCTGAATCTCCCGCTGGGTTTGCCGCTCTTTGATTGCCTGCCGCTTGTCGTGGAGCTTTTTGCCGCGGGCCACGCCCAGATGGGCTTTGATCCAGCCGCGGTTGAGCACCAGCTTGAGGGGAACCACGGTCAGGCCCTTTTGTTCCACCAAGCCCCGTAGGCGGTCGATCTCGCGGCGGTGCAGCAGCAACTTGCGGCGGCGGGTAGGGTCGTGGTTAAACACTTTGCTGGCGGTGTCATGGGGGGAGATGTGCAGATTGTGCAGCCATGCTTCCCCATCCCGAAAGAGGGCAAAAGCGTCTTGCAGGTTGGCTTTGCCCGCTCGTATCGATTTCACCTCTGTGCCGGTCAGTTGGATCCCGGCCTCATAGGTCTCCAAGATGTCGTACTCGAAGCGGGCGCGACGGTTGTCAACCAGGGTTTTGACGTTGGGATCCACAGCCATAGGCTTTCAGTAGACCAGAGGGCCTAACGAGAGGTCAGGGATCTCTCCAATTTTCGCACCGCCCGCCCAACCAAGCGCTCGGATTTGCCGCGCCAGAGAAAGCGAATGGGGGTACCGGTAAAGTCCAGGTTTTGCCGGAAGTGCTTTTCCAGGAAGCGGCGGTAGTTATCCTTAAACAAATCGGGATCGTTGACAAACAGAACAAAGGTGGGGGGCCGATCCGCCACCTGGGTGCCGTAGTAAATTCTGCCCTGCTTGCCCTGGCGGTTGGTGGGGGGCGATTGCCAGGCAAGAGCATCCTGGAGCACTTCGTTGACCACAGCGGTGGGAACCCGTTTGCGGTGGGCGGCCACCACGGTATTCACCTGCTCAAAGATTTTGTGGGTGCGTTGCCCGGTGAGGGCGCTGACAAACAGGAGCGGCGCCCATTCAATAAAGTAAAGCCTGTCGCGAATCTCGCGGGTGAACTCGTTGATGGTGTGGGTATCTTTGTTTTCTACTGCATCCCACTTGTTGACGACGACAACGCAGGCGCGGCCCTCTTCTTCGATGCGCCCGGCCAGCCTCTGATCCTGTTCGGTAACCCCCTCCAAAGCATCGATCACCAGCAGCACTGCATCCGAGCGCTGGATGGCCTTGAAGGCCCGGTTGATGCTGAAGAACTCAATGCCGTACTGCACGCGGTTTTTTTTGCGGATGCCGGCGGTATCGATGAGGCGATAGGGCTGCCCTTCCCAGGTGACCACGGTGTCGATGGCATCGCGGGTGGTGCCGGAAATGGGGCTGACGATGGCCCGCTCGGATCCTACCAGGCGGTTGAGCAGGCTGGATTTGCCGACGTTGGGCCGTCCCACAATCGAGACGGCGATGGGATCTGGCTCGCCTGCGGCTTCTGCGGTCACTTCGGGCAAGTGAGCCAGCACCGCCTCCAACAGCTCGGCTACCCCATTGCCATGGATGCCGGAACAGGGGATCGGATCCCCCAGCCCCAGCTCCCAAAAGGCTGCTGCCTGAGCCAGGCCCATCTGCCCCGACTCGCACTTGTTTACGGCCACCACCACCGGCAGGGGTTGTTTGCGCAGCCAATCGGCCACTTCTACATCGGCGGGTGTCAGTCCCTCTCGGCCATCCACCACGAAGATCACGGCCTGCGCCTCGGCCATGGCTGCCATCGCTTGCTGGCGAATGTGGGGCAGAAATTCGCTGTCGTCGCCAAAAACCAGGCCGCCGGTGTCCACCACCCGCAAGCGGCGCCCGTTCCACTCCACCTCCTGGTACAGGCGATCCCGGGTCACGCCGGGCTCATCGTGCACAATGGCCGAACGCACCCCCGCCATGCGGTTGACGAGGGTGGATTTGCCCACGTTGGGGCGGCCCACAATGGCCACAAGAGGTAGGGGCACTGTTGGCTCGTCGATAACTTGGGATATCTATCCTAGCTGTTCGGGATCCCGGATGCCCAAAGCCGCCAATCTCGATCATTGCTTTGGATGCAGGTCTGGCGGTAAGTTAGGTACCTATCCTCCCATCAGGCACCGGCTGTGCCCCTTCCCCATTCTTGCCATGAACCGCGCTCTCGTTCCCGCCCAGCGGCTGAACAAGCTGCCCGCCTATGTCTTCGCCCGCTTGGATGAGCTGAAGGCCCGCGCCCGCCAGCAGGGGTTGGATTTGATCGATCTGGGCATGGGCAACCCCGATGGTCCCACCCCACAGCCGGTGGTGGAGGCGGCGCAGGCGGCCATTGCGGATCCCGCCCACCACGGCTACCCGCCCTTTGAGGGCACGGCCAGCTTCCGCCAGGCAATCACGGATTGGTACTGGCGCCGCTACGGGGTGGAGCTGGATCCCAATGGAGAGGCGCTGCCTTTGCTGGGATCCAAAGAGGGGCTGACCCACCTGGCTCTGGCCTATGTGGATCCCGGAGATCTGGTGTTGGTGCCCAGCCCTGCCTATCCAGCCCATTTTCGCGGCCCCATGATTGCCGGCGGGCAGATCTACCCGATGATGCTGCGCCCGCAGAAGGGGTGGTTGATCGATCTGCAAGAAATACCGCCGGAAGTGGCTCAGCAGGCGCGGGTGCTGTATTTCAACTACCCCAACAACCCAACGGCTGCGGTGGCGCCCCGCTCTTTTTTTGAGGAAGTGGTGGAGTTTGCCCGCCGCTACGATCTCATCCTGGTGCACGACCTGTGCTATGCCGAGCTGGCTTTTGATGGCTACCGGCCCACCAGCCTGCTGCAGATCCCAGGGGCCAAGGACTTGGCAGTGGAGTTCCACACCCTCTCCAAAACCTACAACATGGCCGGCTGGCGGGTGGGATTTGTGGTGGGCAATCGCCAGATCATCCAGAGCTTGCGCACCCTGAAAACCAATCTCGACTACGGCATTTTTGCCGCCATCCAAAAGGCCGCCGAAACTGCCCTGCGCCTGCCGGATAGCTATCTGGAGCAGGTGCAAGAACGCTACCGCTGCCGTCGCGACTATTTGATTGGCCGCTTGGCGGAACTGGGCTGGCGGATCGAGCCGCCACGGGCGACGATGTATCTCTGGATCCCTACCCCCCGCGCTGCCGACGGCACCCCTGAGGGATCGACGGAGTTTGCCCTGCGGGTGCTGGAATCTACAGGCGTGGTCGTAACCCCCGGCAGCGCTTTTGGAGAGGGAGGAGAGGGCTACGTGCGGATTAGCCTAATTGCCGATTGCGAGCGCATAGGTCAGGCTATCGATCGCTGGGCGGAAGCCGGGATCCGCTACTGCTGAGCCTCAGTCTTGCGGGAGTTGGTACTGCTCCACAATCCGCCGGGCAAAGGGGGGCACGTGCTGCTCCAACTTCTGGGGATAGTGGCGGCGCACGTAGAGGTAGTTGCGGGTGAAGTGGGAATCGATGGAGAAGCGGGCATATTCCAAACCGCGCGGCCCAAAGCGCTGGATTGCCGCCCCCAAGAGGCGAGCCAGCCACATTGGCAAACTCAGGGCTTGGTCGTAGGCTGGGATCCCCTGCTGCACTGCCGCCCTCCGGGATCCCTGCGAGATCACCGGTTGGGTTTCCAGCTCTTCCCAAACCAAGTCCAACAGCTCTTGCCCCCGCTGATTGCGCACCAGCAGCCATTGCCAGCCCAAGGGGGATCCCATGTAGCCCACCACCAGATCCGCCAGAGCATTCACATAATCAAAACAACTGAGGCAAGAGGGGGCAAACACATCCTTTAATTCCTTGGTTTTAAGACCGAAGAAAGGCACCTTTTCGATTGAGCCATCTTCGTGCCTGAAGTGAACACGAAAATCCTGCATAAACTCGTAATGCACCACCGTTTCTGGGGAGCGACTGGTGGTTTCTAGAAATTTTTGCAGCCCGGCGCGACTGACATTGTCCACACAAGGCGTGCCCAACACATACAGCTTCTCTAGGCCCAGTTTTTTTTCCACAGCCCGCAAAGCTTGGATTTGGCAGCCCACCCCGATCACCAATAGGCGTTTGAGGCCACTTTGCTCCACTTGCTCCAGCACCGACAAATTGGGGGACAGGGTTGGTTTATTGACCCGCGCCGCCAAGACCGCTTCGGGGGTACGTGCCAAGATGGGCCGGGGCTGAAAACGATCCTGGGCATCCGCCTGCACGCACACCACCCCTTCCACCAAGCCGCTGGTGAGGGCCTTCATGCCAATGCTGCTGACGATGCCCGTCCACTGGGCCCCCGGGATCGGATCCCGCTTGCGGGCTGTGTACATCGCCTCGTAGACACCGAAGTAATCGGTATCGGTGACGGCGAGGGATCCTGAGCGCAGCGATTCCCGGGATCGCCCGTGGGTCTGTTCTTCCAACTGGGTCAGTTGCTGGTTCAAGAACGCACAGGCTTCTCTGACCTGGGCCACGTAGCGGGTATCGCAAAGGCCACACTGGCTGCACAGCTCTTTGGCCGGATAGTGGCCGGAACGGATGGGCCGGGCTGGACGTGGTGAACGGGATCCCATGATCTCTGCTTACTGGGTCTTTCGAGGCTTCCGATTTGATCTCTTCCTTGAAGATGCAGGCACCCTTTTCAGTTTGCGGCCAAAACGGCAGACGGTGGCAAAAAGCTTCAAGGGATCCCTGGCCAAGGAGGGCAAAATCCCAGAGCCTCTATGAATCGCTGTAGCGTTCTTCTGCCCAGGGTTCACCGCGCATGTGGTAGCCGTTGCGCTCCCAAAAGCCCGGCTGATCTTGGGGGAGAAACTCCAGGCCGCCGATCCACTTGGCACTTTTCCAGGCGTACAGGTGAGGGATCAAAGTGCGCACCGGCCCACCGTGATCTACCGGGAGCGGCTGGCCTTCCAGGGTGTGAACCAGGTAGTTTTCGGGGCGGATGAACTCCTCCAGAGTCAGGTTGGTGGTGTAGCCACCATAACAGTGTTGCATCACCGCCTTGGCCTCAGGAGCGATGGATACTGCCTGCAACACGTCCGGGATCCGCACCCCTGTCCAAGTCACATCCAACTTTGACCAGCGGGTAACACAATGAAAATCGGCGGTGAACGTATGTTGGGGCAAGGCCAGCAGATCCTCCCAGGTGAGCACTACTTCTTTTTCCACGGATCCCCAAATGCGCAGCCGCCATTCTTCTGGCCGGATCACCGGCGTATCGCCGTAGGTGAGCACCGGAAAGCCCCGCGCCAAATGCTGCCCAGGGGGTAGCCGACCCGACAAGGGATCCTCTCCTGCCAATTTTTGAAAAAACTTACCCACCATGGTTATTCTGCTCTGCAAGCGCTGCTACCACCCTATCTCCAATCGGGCTGAGGAGAGAGAGTTCCTGAGCCGCTAAGCAAGAGGACTCCGAAAAAGGAGAGGAATCATAGCGGTTTTTTGCCCAGACCACTTTCTATTGCCCAGCGGGCCAGTTCTGTGCGGTTGTGCAGGCCAGTTTTGCCCAGCATGTTGCTGACGTGGCTTTCAACGGTGCGCTGGCTCACCCCAAGAACTTCGGCAATCTCGCGGTTGGACAGGCCCCTGGCCACGTACTGGATCACCTTGGTTTCCGTTGGCGTAAGTTCAATTTCCCGATCCAGTTTTATGACCGGCTGAATGCCTACATTCTGCACTTGTAACAGGCGCTCGGTATGTCTGAGAGAAGACTCCACCTGCGCCACCAATTCTTCCGGCTCAAAGGGCTTGACCATGTAAACATCTGCCCCTGTGGTCAGGCCGCGCACCCGATCCGCCGTCTGCCCACGCGCCGACAGAAAAATCACAGGTATCCAGTCTGTAGCACTGTTGGAGCGAATGGTTTCAACAAAGGTATAGCCATCCATCTCCGGCATCATCACATCGCAGATGATCAGGTCTGGAGTGAAATGGCGCATCGCTTCCAACCCCTCCAGACCGTTGCTCGCCGCCACCACCTCATAACCGCGAAACTCTAGGTAGTCCTTGGCCAGCAGGATCAAGTTCGGATCGTCGTCGATGAGCAACAGTCGCTTTGGGTTGTCCACGGTTTACCTTTTGAGCGCTAAGCTAAAAAGTTTTAGGTGAAGAAATACAGAACCCCTGTTTCCGTGACTTTCACTGTAGGGAAACGACTCTTGAGTACCACCCTTTTGCTTGCTCAATTGGGGAGCAGCCTATGGTAACTGTGCCCTACCTCTAGTCTCTAGGATATCACACATGGAAGAAGTGGAAGTATTCACTTGCGAAATGCTGGCAACAGTATCTCTACGGAATTTAGGAGCCCTGGCTGGTAACCCTATCCCACAAACCTGGCAGAGCTGGCCTCTGCTCTGAAATCGCAGTGCCCAACACATAACCGCAATCTACCCAAAAATTTGTATCTCGTGTGTCTATATATCACATACCTATATGCTTAAGTACCGATATATCTAACATCTGCTATCTATTCAAGTGCCCGTACGTCTTCTGGCTGGGGTTTCCAGGTAGGCAGGCGGACAGAGCTGATGGAGAATGGAAGAAAGCCTGCAATCTGACGACAGCCGACATAAGGAGAACGGGTGGAAAAGGGCACACTGGTGGAGTTTCGTTACAATAACGACCGTGTGTTGGCAGTGGTTCAGGGCACCGAGGGTAAGAAGAACCTACTGCTGGGGGTGCCTTCTGGGCAGGTTCATAGTGTTCACCCTCGCCAGATTACCTTTGCTTTGAACGGGGGATCCAGCTTCACGGCTTCCGACATTCCCGGCTTTTGGCAGGCGGTGCAGGCAAAGTTGGATCCCGAAAGTTTGGCGTTGGCCTGGGAACTGGTGCAGGAGGAGCGTCAGCCCCTGAGCTTGGCGGAGATGGCTCAGCTGTTGTTTTCTGATGATTCCCCGGTCTCCACCTATGCCGCCTATCGCCTCTTGAGCGAGGATCGCACCTACTTCAAGCAAAAGGGGGAAAGCTACGAACCCCGCACTCCGGCTCAGGTGAAGGAGATCCTCCATCAAATGGCCGTTGCCCAACAACGGCAGCAGGAACAACTAGAGTTTGAGGCCCATCTGCGAGAGGCTCTGGCTCATCCCGGCCAAGGGTATCCCTGGACTCCTGCCGAGCGGGCCCGCCTGGAGTTGCTGGAGCGCCTGGCCCTGCAGGGAGCAGCAGCAGCCATTCGCAGCCACGAGGATCTCTCTTCCAATCTCAACCCGTCGGATCGGGAACGGGCCTCGCAACTGCTGGAGCTGATGGGGTTTCCTGACACTCCGCAGGGGGCCTTTGAGGCTTTGGTGGCCCTGGGCCTGTGGAGCCGCCACGAGAACCTGGCCCTGCGCCTCACCGGGATCCCAACCCAGTTCCCGAAGGCGGTGGAGCGATACACCCAAGCCCTGCTCAGCCAGCCTCCCTCTTTCTGGGATCCCCACCTGCGGCGGGATCTCACCCATCTCCACACCTACACCATCGATGATGCCAGCACCCGCGACATTGACGATGCCCTCAGCGTCGAGTTCTGGTCGGATGACGCGGTGAAGCTCTGGATCCACATCGCTGATCCCAGTTGTTGGGTGCAGTGGGGGGATCCCCTCGATTTGGAAGCCCGCAAGCGTGGCACCAGCGTCTATTTGCCGGAGCGGGTGATCCCGATGTTCCCACCGGAGTTGTCCACTGGCCCGATGAGCTTGGTGCAGGGAGAGGTGCGGCCTGCCCTTAGCTTTGGCATTCTACTGGGATCCGACGGCCAGATCCGGGATTCCGAAATTTGCCTCAGCCAGATCAAAGTCACCTACCGCCTCACCTACGAAGATGCCGATGAAATGTTGGAGTTGGGGGCAGAGGCCCAACTGACGGCTATTGCCCGGGCGGCCCAGTGGCGTTATGGGTGGCGCATGGCTCAGGGGGCCATTCAGATCGGCCTGCCGGAGCAAGATATCAAGGTCATCGACGAGATCCCCCATCTCCGGGTGATCGAGGATACGCCGGCGCGGCAGATGGTGGCGGAAATGATGGTGCTCACCGGCGAGGTGGCGGCCCGCTTCGCCAGCCAAAATGGGATCCCGGTGCCCTATCGTCTGCAGCCGGCTCCCGACTTACCCCCACCCGAAGTGCTGGATAGGTACCCTCAGGGGCCGGTTCGGTCTTTTGCCATCATGCGCTGTCTATCGCGGGCGGAAGTGGCCACCCAACCTGGGCGACATACGGGGCTGGGTCTCGATGCCTACTGTCAGGTTACCTCCCCGATTCGGCGCTACCTGGATTTGGTGGCCCATTACCAGATCAAGGCTTTCCTGCGTGGGGATCCCTTGCCCTTGACGGAAGCGGATGTGCAGCAGTTGCTGCTGGGGATTGAGCCGGGCACCGCTGAGGCCAACCAGGTGGAGCGGAAATCCAAGCGCTATTGGAGCATCGAATACCTGCGCCTGCGACCGGGGCAAATTTGGCGGGCTCTGGTCTTGGGCTACCTGCGCGAGCAGGAAAACTTGGTGTTGGCCATGCTGGATGAGATTGCCTTTCGGGTGCCGGTGCGCCTAGAACGCCAGATTCCTCTGGGGGCTTGGATCGAGTTGGAAGTTGTGCAGGCGGATCCCCGTGCGGATGTGATCGAGCTGCGCGAGGTGGGACGAGAGGCGGCCATGGGCGGATAGATGCACCTTAACCTGCTGCTCACCCAATCTGCGCGGATAGCTGATACAACAGAGGGGGAAGTCTCAAAAGTCTGGATCGTGAATTTTCTTTAGGGGGGATCCCATGACTGCACGACCTTCCGGCCCACCTCCAATCGTTTACATTCTTTTGTTCGCGATACTGGGAGGCGGCGGCTGGTATGCCTATCGTTCCGGCCTGTTGGACTCGCTGCTCAATCGCTCCACTCCCACCCAAGCAGGGATCCCGGTCGCCCAGCCCCAAGCCCCAACAGCGCCCAACCCCCCTCAGGCTCAAGCGCCCAATCCGCCCGCCAACGCCGTTAATCTGGATACTTCTCTGCCCAACCCAGCAGTGCTCCAGGTGGATGGCAGCGTCACGATGATCCGGATCGTCTTGGCCCTGAAGGGAGGCTACACCCAGCGCAACCCCGGCATTCCCCTCACCTATGGGATCCCAGATGGCAAGCCCAATGGATCCAATGCCGGCCTGAAGGCCCTGATGGAAGGTCGCATCCAGATGGCCGCTAGCTCCCGCCCCCTCAATGCCAGCGAAGTGCAGGCGGGTCTACAGGCGATCCCGGTGGCCAAAGATGCCCTGGCGGTGGCGGTGGGGGTGAACAACCCCTACAAAGGAGGACTGACGCTGCAGCAATTGGCCGATATCTTCCAGGGTCGGATCACCAATTGGAGCCAGGTGGGCGGCCCGGATCGGCGGATTCGGGTCCTCAATCGCGCCCCCCAGAGCGGCACCTACAGCGTTTTCCAAGAACTCGTGTTGTTGGGGCTGCCCTTCGCTCCCGATAACCCTCCCTACTTCACCACCGCCACAGAAGATGTCACCACCCCGCTGCTGCGGGCTTTGGGAGAAGATGGCATCACCTACAGCACTGTCGATCAGGTGCAAAACCAGCAAACGGTGCGGATTGTGCCCATCGACGGCCAGATGCCCACCCGTGAGGCCATTCAGAGGGGCAGCTACCCCTTGGCGCGGAATGTGTTTTTGGTGGCACCTCAGAGGACTAGCCCTGTGGTGGCCGATTTCATCAACTACGCGCTCTCGGATCAAGGCCAGCAAATCATTGGCCGCACTGAGTTCATCCCCCTCCGATAGCAACCCAAAAATAGCATCTGAGATAGCCGCCGACAGCAAGCGCAGCGATATCTCTGGACTTTTCCAGAAGACGCCTTCCACCTGCTCCTATTCAAGGCACTTAGTCGTTTCAGGTTAGAGTGAGGCGCCTGAGCTATTGAGAAAAGCCTTTGGCCGCGTGCGTTCAACGTTTTAGGGGTGGGTGCAGCGTCCTAGTTTGAATCCAAATGACCCTAGATGTTAGAGAGGGGGCCCTAATTTTCACCAAAGTTCAATTTTTCAGTTCTCTCGGCGCACAGCGCTCTCATGCCACTTGCCCAACACCCTGTCGGATAGAGCACTTAAGGAAATAAAGATCAGGATCCCCAAGCCGGTGACCAAGATCAAGGCCGCAAACATGCGGGGCACCTGCAGGTTGAAGCTGGAGATCAAGATCTGGTAGGCGATCCCGGCCCGCTGCCCGCCAGTACCAGCGACAAACTCCGCCACCACCGCCCCAATCAAAGAGAGGCCACCGCTGATGCGCAGGCCCCCCATGAAATAGGGCATGGCACTGGGTAGCCGCAAGTAGATCAACGTTTGCCAGCGGTTGGCCTTGTACAGTTGGAACAGGTTGAGCAGGTTGTGATCGACGCTGTTCAGCCCCAGAGTGGTGTTGGAAAGAATCGGGAAAAAAGCCACAATCCAGGCGCACACCACCATCGCGGCAAAGGTGTTGTTGCGCAGCCAAATGATGATCAGCGGGGCGATGGAGACAATGGGCATCGTCTGTAAAATCACCGCATAGGGGAAAAAGCTGCGCTCAATCCACTTGCTCTGGGTGAACACAATCGAGACCAAAAGCCCCGACACTGTGGCAGCCAAAAAGGCCACCACCGTAATTTGCACAGTGATCAACAGGGAAGGAAAAAGCGTTCCCCAGTCGCGGATGAGGGTTTGCACCACCAAAATCGGCCCCGGCAAGAGGTAGTGGGGCACTCCCGTTACCCGCACCGCCACTTCCCAGCCCACCAAGAAGAGGATCCCGACGATAAGGGGGGCAATCACTTCCAGGTTGAACCAACGGCCCAGATTCAACCCCTTTGCAGGCACCCCTGAGCCGGCACTCGGTATGTCTGCCTCATCCGTGGGTTGGGATCCGAGTTTTTCTCCAACTGCGCCGGTCAGCTTGGGCAGAGACCAATCTGGCCAATGGAGAGGCCAGCTCTCCCCCAAGCCAACAAGGGATCCCAGCCAACGGCGCCATGGCTCGAGAAGCTGGACAAACAGGTCGAACATATCGTGAGGTTGGGGCATCAAGGGACTTACGCAACAGAGAGAACACCGCTAAGCCAGGGATCCCATCAGCGCAAACGTCCAGCAGAGAGGGGGCGCAAATAGGGGGGATCCTGAGCTGAGCCGTGCATGGCCTCGTGCAGACGGGCCGACACTTCACGGCAGTAGTTGTTGTAAAGGGAAGAGGTGCGAAAGTCTTCCGAGCGGGGATAGGGCGCATCGATGGGAATATCGGCTATCACCCGCCCTGGGCGAGCCGCCATCACCACCACGCGGTTGGACAGGTAGACGGCCTCGTAAATGTTGTGGGTAACAAAGATCACCGTCCAGCGCTTTTCTTGCCACAGCTCCAACAGATCGCTGTTCAACTTGCTGCGGGTGATTTCATCCAAAGCGCCGAAGGGCTCGTCCATCAGCAACACTTGGGGCTTGGTTACCAGGGCGCGAGCAATGGAAACCCGCATGCGCATGCCGCCCGATAGCTCGCGGGGAAAACTGCGCTCAAACCCCTGCAGGCCCACCCGTTGTAGAGCTTCCAAGACATCTCGATTGGCTTTTGGCTTGGGCTCACCTGCCAACTTTAAGGGTAGCCCCACATTGTCCATCACCGTCGCCCAAGGCATAAGGGCCGGTTCCTGAAACACAAAGGCCAACTTGGGTTCCCCTTGGGGAGCATCCTTCTCAAGATTTTGCCCCCATTCGATAGAGCCTGTGGTCAGATGCCCCAGACCTGCCACCAACCGTAGCACTGTGCTTTTCCCACAGCCGGATGGCCCCACCAAGCTAACGAACTGCCCTTCTTGGATGGTCATATTCATGTCCTGCAAAGCCACCGTGCCATTGGAATAGACCTTGCTGACATGGTTGAGGGTGATGACAGGGGCAGGCATGGCTGGCAGTTCCCAGAGCAGAGGATAGAAGAGTATCCTTCCCAATCTAAAAAGGGGAAAAGATGGGTGATAGAAAGCGCACACTTTCAAAATAACCCTCTCTGCCGCCTCTGCTTGGTAGGCGTAACTACAACTCTTTCCCTCAGAACCGGTTTCCAGAGAGTTTCTCACGGAAAGCTTGCGATGACCCAAATCGGAGCAGCAAGTCGGTATGATGTTGCCGACCACCCTCTGGCCAAGGAACACATGGGATCCCCATTTAAACCGGTTGCAGGTGCTGTTACAGCCCCGCGAGGATTTCGAGCCGCTGGAGTGGCCGCTGGCCTCAAGCCCTCAGGAGCTGCGGATCTGGCTTTGATCGTTTCCGAGTGCGATGCGGTTGGGGCAGGCGTTTTTACCACCAATCAGGTCAAAGCAGCCTGTGTTACCTACAACCAAGGGATCCTCGCCCAACAGCAGCCGGTGCGGGCCATCCTCTGCAATGCTGGGCAAGCCAACGCCTGTACCGGAGAAGAAGGAGAGCGCAACAACGCCCAACTGGCCCTCTGGGTGGGAGAACGGTTGGGGATCCCGGCCCATCAGGTGCTCACGGCCTCCACAGGGGTCATCGGGCGACAACTGGAAATGCCGAAAATCCAAGCAGCCCTGCCTGGCCTTATCGACAGCCTCTCTCCAGAGGGGGGGGAGAGCGCCGCCCGCGCCATCATCACCACCGACTTGGTGACCAAAAGCGTTGCCCTGCAAGCTGAGATCGACGGGTACACCGTCAGGGTCGGGGGCATTGCCAAGGGATCCGGCATGATCCACCCCAACTTGGCCACGATGCTGGCTTTTTTAACCTGCGACGCGGCTGTGGATCCCCGCCTGTGGCAGCAGATCCTCAAGCAAGCTGCTGACCTCAGCTTTAACCAAATCACGGTGGATGGGGATACCAGCACCAACGACATGCTCTTGGCTCTGGCCAACGGCCAAAGTGGGATCCCAACCCTGCAAGCCGGCACAGAAGCTGCCCAGACTTTGGCGGAGATGGTCAACCAAGTTTGCATTCATCTGGCTAAGGCCATTGCCCGCGATGGGGAAGGAGCTACCAAGCTGCTGGAAATTCGGGTGTGTGGGGCTGTGGATGATGGGGCAGCCCGGCATATGGCCCGTGTGATCGCCAGCTCTCCCTTGGTGAAGGCGGCAGCTTTTGGCAACGATCCCAACTGGGGACGGGTGGCAGCCGCCGCCGGACGGGCCGGGATCCCTTTTGACAGCCGCCGGTTGGATATTCGTCTGGGGGATTTTCTGCTCATGCAGGCGGGAATGCCCCTGGCTTTCGATCGCAAGGCAGCCTCTGAGTACTTGAAAGGGGATCCGGTGACCTTTACCGTGGATCTCCATCAGGGATCCGGCCAGGGCGTGGCCTGGGGCTGCGATCTCAGCTACGATTACGTGCGCATCAACGCCGAATACACCACCTAACGGGGGATCCCAACCATGACCACCGAATCGAACGCAAATAACGGCTTTTCTACCGAAGCCCAAGCGGCTCTGGCCAAGGAAGCGAGGCTTTCCCTATCCGGTTGGCAGCAAGAGGTGAGTCGAGGCTTAGAGTTTGGCCTCGAGGCAGCAGCCAGCATCGGCGATCGCTCCATCCCCACCTTTTCCCGTGGCGAATTGCCCCATTATGCCGGCATCAACACCTTCCTCAAGGCTCCCTACCTGGAGGATGTGCGCAAAGTTGGGGAGTACGATGTGGCAGTGGTGGGTGTACCCCACGATTCCGGCACCACCTATCGGCCCGGCACTCGCTTTGGCCCACAGGGGATCCGGCGCATTTCCGCTCTGTACACCCCCTACAACTTTGAGTTTGGCGTCGATCTGCGAGAGCAGATCACCCTCTGCGATGTCGGCGATATTTTTACGATCCCGGCCAACAACGAAAAATCCTTCGACCAAATCTCCAAAGGGGTAGCTCACATTTTCGGGTCTGGCGCCTTTCCCGTCATCCTGGGCGGGGATCATTCGATTGGCTTTCCCACGGTGCGGGGGATCTGTCGCCACTTGGGGGACAAGAAGATGGGCATCATCCACTTCGACCGCCATGTGGACACCCAAGAAACCGACTTGGATGAGCGCATGCACACCTGTCCTTGGTTTCATGCCACCAACATCCGCAACGCACCGGCCCATAACCTGGTGCAACTGGGCATTGGCGGCTGGCAAGTGCCACGGCAAGGGGTGAAAGTGTGCCGGGAGCGGGCCACCCATATCCTCACCGTTACCGACATCACCGAAATGGGCTTGGATGCAGCCGCCGATTTCGCCCTCGAAAAAGCTCTAGACGGCACCGATTGTGTGTACATCAGCTTCGATATCGACTGCATCGATGCCGGCTTTGTGCCGGGTACAGGCTGGCCGGAGCCCGGTGGGCTGCTGCCGCGGGAAGCGCTCTACTTGCTCAAGCGCATTGTGCGGGAAGCGCCGATCTGCGGCCTAGAGGTGGTGGAAGTCTCTCCCCCCTACGACATCAGCGATATCACAGCCCTGATGGCCACCCGAGTCATTTGCGATACGCTGGCGCATTTGGTGGTATCTGGGCAACTGCCGCGCCGAGAAAAGCCCGCCTACATCCACCCGGAGGCGACGCCAGAAATGGTCGGCGACTGGAGGTGAGAGATGCACGAGACCGACATGACCCGCGCCTTGATCCAAACACTACGCGACTGGTGGCAAAGTCAGCCAGGACAGCCTCAGATTGCTCGGGTGCACCTGGTGGTGGGACAGTTTACCTGTGTAGAGCCGGCCAGCCTAACTTTTGCCTATGCCGCACAAACCCAGGGTACTTTCCTACAGGGATCCCAGTTGGTCATCCGGGAAACGCCGCTCATTGCCTATTGCCAGCCCTGTAGCCAAGAGTACAAGCCAGAGATAGGCCGGCGCTATGCTTGCCCCAACTGCGGATCCCCGATGGAGGAGATTCGCTCGGGCCGAGAGCTGAAGATCGACTACATCGAATGTCTGACTGACTCCGCCCCACCGGCGCGACCAGAGGTCGCCTAAGCCGATCCAAAGCTAAGCCCCAGAAGGACAGCCGCTCCCAAGCTGAGGATGAACATCAAGCTGGCAGGCATCAACTTTCGGGTTTTGCGGTAGCGCAGGGCAAATAGGATAGACCCCAGCACCGCCGTCCCCAAGCCCAGCCCCCAGTGGGGATCCACCCCCAGCAGCCCATAGCTGACTCCGCTGAGTGCGGCCCCAACCAGCCGCAGAGAGCAAAGAGCAGAGAGGAAAGAGGAGAGATTTCTTCCTCTCACTCCTCTCTTCTCACTTCTCACTCCTCGCTCCTCGGTACTCAATTCGAGACCTAGTACGTGCCCTCAAGAAGGACAAGGTAAGAATTAGAGACGCATAGACCGTTACCGGGAAAACCGTTTCTTTCCTGTCGCTCTCAATAAGATAAAAAGTCTGACTCCAATCCAATTGACCCCAGTCCAATCAAGAGCGAGGATGCAAACCATGAGCACGACTGCAACTGCCACCACCGTTGTCCGGGTGCCGATTGTGGATGCCACCCCAGAAAATGTGCAACCCTTCGGCCAACTTATAGGGGACGATGTGGCCAATCCTGGGCTGGGGATCCCCTTTTATCAGGGGCGTGTCCTGGAAGGACAGAACATCGACTTTCAATACACCGGCAGAGCCGTTATCCGTACGGCTAAGATCCTGCCCGGATATCCACCTGTGCTCTGGCTGGAGCGCCACATGCGTATGACCCAGTTGTTTGTCGGCCTGGGGCAAGAGCCGTTCATCATGGTGATGGCTCCTCCCAACCATCCCAAAGCAGCTCCCGATCTCGACAAAGTACAAGCCCTGCGATTCCCTGCCGGGCATGGGCTGCTGCTGCACCTCGGCACGTGGCACGATTTCCCCATTGCCTGCGAGCGCCCCGTTGTGGTGCTAACCGCCAACTCCGAAGAAGTGGTGGAAGCCCTGGCCAGCATGAAAGGTGCCCAGGAAATGAATCAGGGGGATGTATTCAAAATTTCCCTCCCCCAACGGCTGAAAGCGGAGATCCACCTGGAGTTGGTCTGAACGCAAACCTGGATCCCGGGTCTCCACAGAATGCCAAAGCCTCAGTTCTAGAAGCGGCCCTCTATCAGCCTTTGGCCAGATAGGGGACTCGTCGCCTTATTGGGGTCGGCCTCTTGTACCGAAACCACCCTTTGGGCTCTTTCTCCCTTGCAAGGGACAGCGCTCTGCAACAGATTCTGGTAGTGGTTTATTTCTCCAAAAAGGTGCCCCGGCAGCATCCCATTTTGACTACAGGAGGCCGGTATTCCCGGATACTTGAAAAGCAAGGCGCGATGTTCATTTTGGGCAATCACGAATGTCGTTACAGCCCTTTCGCGAGTTTACTCCGTCCGCATCTGGGTTCCCGGCCCACTTGGGTAAGGGGCTCTGGCAGCGGATCTTGTGCAGGTGACCGGCGGAAGGGCTGCTATCGCGGGCCATCTCGGCAGCAGCTTGACCCATCCAAACTTTGTCTAAGTATTCGAGAACACCTATCCACCCAGCGAAGAGCTTTGAGACAAGTTCAGAGAGAAATGCCCCTGCGCAAGGGAGGATTCACAAGCAAAGTGCGAGACAGAAGGCTACCTACGACTCTGCCAACGGGACTCTCTAGGAGAGGCGTATCCAACCGGAAGATTCACAAACGTCTGCAGCGTTGGCATCTGAAGAGAGTTGCCTTATATTAAATCAGCTAGCATGTTCGATATTTGCCAGAATTTAAGTTATCGTGAGAGCTGACATGCCATCCAATTGGTCAGACATCCATCCTCCCAATCCTGGGCAAGGGCTCGATCAAACTCAGTCAACGCCTTCCCATTGGAATGAGGGCTACAGGGGAGAAGGCTCTCACGCCGAGTATGAGAGGAACGGATCTCAGACCAGAGCGGCGGATCGTCCAGAGGAGATCATGCCGAGCAATGCCGCAAAGATTAAGGTTGTAGGCGTGGGGGGTGGGGGTGGCAACGCGGTCAGTCGGATGGCGGCCAGCAACATTGTGGGCGTCGAGTTTTGGAGCGTCAACACCGATGCGCAGGCCCTTGCCCAGTCCTCGGCAGTGAACCGCTTGCAAATTGGGCAGAAGCTGACTCGAGGCTTGGGTGCAGGTGGTAACCCGGCTATTGGCCAGAAAGCGGCAGAAGAATCCAGCGAAGAAATAGCAGCAGCCATCAAAGGAGCAGATCTGGTCTTCATTGCCGCCGGCATGGGGGGAGGCACGGGCACGGGTGGAGCACCCATCATTGCCCAAATTGCCAAAGCCAGCGGTGCCCTGACGGTGGGAGTGGTGACACGGCCCTTTTCCTTTGAGGGCAAGCGCCGCAGCAAGCAGGCCGAGGAAGGGATCCAAGCGCTGCAAGAGGCAGTCGATACCCTGATTGTGATTCCCAACGACAAGTTGCTTTCGGTGATCTCCGAGCAAACCCCTGTCCAAGAGGCTTTTCGCGTTGCGGATGATGTGCTGCGTCAGGGGGTGCAGGGCATCTCGGATATCATTCTCATTCCCGGCATGATCAATGTGGATTTTGCCGATGTGCGCAGCGTGATGGCCGATGCCGGCTCTGCCTTGATGGGAATTGGCATGGGATCCGGCAAGTCCCGCGCCCGCGAAGCCGCCATTACCGCTGTATCTTCGCCGCTTTTGGAAACCTCCATCGAAGGGGCTAAAGGTGTCCTCTTCAACATTACCGGTGGGCCGGATTTGTCCTTGCATGAGGTCACGGTGGCTGCCGAGATCATCGCCGAGGCAGTGGATCCCGAGGCCAACATCATCTTCGGCACCGTCCAAGACGAGCGCATGCAGGGGGAAGTGCGCATCACCGTCATTGCCACCGGTTTCCATGAGAAAGCCCGTGCGGCTGCCATCCCTGCTGCAACCAAAGTTTCTGCCTCCAACAAGTCAGGGGTTCGTAAGCCCACCCCCACGAGCCCTGAGCTGCCGCCTCGACAGCCCCCGGAGCCTGAGCCTCCGATGTCGGGTGGCTTGGATATTCCCGAGTTTTTGCGCCGCCGGCGGCCCCCTTCGTAGAGTAGAGTGAAGGAATGCCGGTATCTTGGTGCCGGTTGTCAAGGGTGGGGAGTGCTTCGGGGTTAAGCCATGAACATTGTTGTCTTGGCGGGGGGTCGTTCGGCAGAACGTCAAGTTTCTTGGGTAACGGGTAAAGCCTGCAAGCGAGCTTTGGAGGATTTGGGCCACCGGGTGAAGGTGATCGACCCAGAGGAGGATCTGCCGCTGCGCCTTTGGCAGGAACGGCAAGCCGGCTGCGATTTCGTTTGGATTGCCTTGCATGGCCCCGGCGGCGAGGATGGGGTGGTACAGGGGATGCTGGACTGGCTGGGCCTGCCTTACCAAGGATCCGGGCCGCTGGCCAGTGCCCTTGCCATGGATAAGCTGGTCTCCAAGCAGATCTTTCGCGCCGCGGGGATCCCTACCCCCGATTGGCGGGTTTGGGATGACCAAAACCCCCTCGCTTGGGCCGACTGTGCGGCAGAGTTGGGATCCCCACTGGTGATTAAGCCCAGCAACAACGGCTCGACGGTGGGCATCAGCATTGTCCGGGATGAGAGGTCATTTGCTCAGGGGCTGGAGTTGGCCCGCTCAGTCTCGTCGCGGATTTTTCTGGAGCGCTACGTTCCCGGAAAGGAGATCACCCTCTCGATCTTGTCCGGCCAAGTTCTTCCGGCCATTGAGATCATCCCCGCCCAAGGCGACTTCTACGACTACGAAGCCAAGTACGCACCCGGTGGCTCGCGGCATTTGATCCCCTGTTCCCTCAGCCCGGCAGGGTTGGCCCGCTGTGAGGCTGCAGGTCTGAAGGCCTACCAGGCGTTGGGGTGCGAAGGCTTGGCGCGGGTGGATCTGCGGGTGGATCCCGAGGAAAATCCTTGGGTGTTGGAGGTGAATACACTGCCCGGCATGACCCCCACTTCCCTCTGTCCCGATGCGGCGGCAGCTCTGGGGTGGACATTCACCGAGTTGGTGGAGCGGATGCTGCAGGATGCCCTGCGAAAGGCAAACTTGACCGGATCCCGGCGTTCTCAAAGTCCATCGGCGACTCTCGGCAACGCTCCGTAAACTACCCGACTCCGACCGCTAAAGCGGTACGGAGCGGGCTTTCAGTAGCCCTGAGCCTGCTCTGCTCTACCAGAGAACAAAACAGGCCCGAACCTCTAGGCTGGTTTACGACAGCCCCCAAGAGCGCAATTACGTTTGCACCATTCAAATCCGCATCTCCTTCCCATCCACAGTGCCCACACTTGAACGACTTGCCACTGCGGTAGGACTTGCCCTGCTCAGGGTGGATGTGTAAGCACCGGTGACAGGTCTGCGACGTGTAAGCAGGCGGCACAAGAATCAGAGAAACCCCTGCAACCCTCGCCTTGTATTCCAGAAACTGGCGTAGTTGGTAGAACGCCCAACTGTTGGCCCTGCGCCGCTCGGCTTTGCTGCGCGGCTGTTGATTGACTCTTTTCCGGATCCCTGTCAGGTCTTCCAGGGCGATAGCGCTGTTGGTAGCTTTTGCCCTAGAGACAATAGCTTTGGAGATGCGATGATTGACCCACGCCTGAAAGCGCCTCTCCTTGCCAGACAGCCGTTGCAGCAGTTGACGGCATCTGCGCCGCGAACTGCGTGTGCCCTTACTGGCTTTGCGTTGGAGTGCCGCCCTCAATCGAGAGTAGTGGTCTCGGACTCGGTTCAACTGCTGTCCATTCCAGTTATCCCCCTCTGACGTATGGGCAATATCTGTCCTTCCCAAGTCCACCCCCAGCACTCTACCCGTGCGTTGCGGTGGGGATGGCTCCGTTTCCACACAGATCTGAATAGAGTAGGAACCGTCTTTGCGCTTGACCAGAGTGGCAGATTTGGGATTGGAGCCCGCCAGCCGTTCTCTCTGGTAGCGGCCAATCGCTAGCTCAAAGCGCTCCCGACCCTCCACCGTGGTCAGCGACACCGACCAGTCTTTCTCGCGGAACGAAAAGATACGTGCATCGTAGGTAGCGAAGCCACCCTTGAACGCTTTGACGGGGCGGTTTTTCTGTCGGGCAACTTTACGGGCGCCGGCCAGCCGTCTGCAGACCTGCTGAGCCAAGTTACTGGATAAGCCGAACCGGGCACGGATTTCGCGGTAGCACAGAGACTGGAGCTTAACGGCGTTGGCGACTTTCTCGGGTGTGTTTTGGTTGACCCAGTTCAAGGCTTGGCCAAAAGCCTCCAAAGTCGCGTCCAATTTGGCGGCTTGCGACGGGGACGCCTTGAGCTTGCAGGAGACGGTCAGGACTTGGGTCATGGTTCTATCATAACTTCCGCATTCCTCCCGACACTGACCCTACGGGTACAGTGCGGGGCTCCTGCGATTTCTAGCTGAGGCTTTTCCCAAGACAAGAACAAGAACCTTTACCCAGCTCTTTCAGAGAAGGGCAACCAGCAAAAGAATCACCCCAATTCCAACAATCAGTACAGCTCCCCCCAGCCACACCCAGGAGATGCGGGACCTGCTGCCTATGTCGGTTTTCCCGACAGGATTCTCCGGCGCAGGTTCAGGCTTTGAGTTGACCGAATCCGGGGCAACAACTGTCAGATCCTGCAGTAGGCGATCGCCTTTTTTTTCCAACAGAACTGTGGTTTCTTCTGAGGCCAGCAGCGGGTTCAACAAGGGGGCCGTTTGCTCCCACTCGTATTCAGAATGTCCCGACTCACGCCCGTACACCGTGACCTGCTCTAAGCCGGGCAAGCCCAACGCCCTGAGCTCCACCCGCACCCGCTCCGTGAGATGGGGGTAGTCCACTCGAGCCAGGGGGGGCCGATTCAGGAGAACGTGTAGATGACCTTGGCGGCGTTTGACCGCAATTCTGACCGGGGCAGCCAACCGAGCCTGCAACGCTTGGGCAATCTCAGCTTCGGTCATGGTGCAGCATCCAAGGTGTGCGGGCTAATTCTAATACAATCCTAGAGCAACCGTGCAGAGGGCTACGGGGGCTCGGGGTAGAATGAGATGCGCGTTGGCGAAGAAAAGCAGAGCGTTCCTCTTTTCTCTCGCCGGATCCCTAGCTGGAAGTTCTATGCAAGAGAAAACCATTGTCCGCGATTACTTCAACTCCGTTGGCTTCGAGCGCTGGCGGCGCATTTATGGTGAAGAAGAAGTCAATTTCGTCCAAAAAGACATCCGCCTTGGCCATGCTCGCACAGTAGAGACGGTGTTGCAGTGGTTGGGGGATCCCTCGGGTTTACGCATTTGTGATGCCGGATGCGGGGTGGGCAGCCTCAGTTTGCCCTTGGCCACCAGAGGGGCGCAGGTGTTCGCCAGCGACATCTCGGAACAAATGGTGAACGAAGCGCGCCGCCGCCAGCAAATGGAGCTGGGATCCACAGACAACCCCCAATTTTGGGTCTCGGATCTGGAGGAATTGACGGGGGAATACGATGTCGTCATCTGCCTCGATGTGATGATCCACTACCCTGAAGCCGAGGCCCTGCGCATGCTAAAGCACCTGACCCGCCTGGCTCGGTCCCGCCTGATCTTCAGTTTTGCTCCCAAAACCCCCTGGCTGACGCTGCTGAAGAAAGTGGGAGAGTTCTTCCCCGGCCCCAGCAAAACCACCCGCGCCTATCAACACCGAGAGGCGACCTTGGTGAGCCAATTAACCGAATGGGGCTGGAAAGTGCAGCAGCGACAAACCATTCGCAGCCGCTTCTACTTTGCTTGGCTGCTCGATCTGGTTCGCTGAACCTGCCGCCCACTGGATACCTTCTGTCGGAATGTTCGCCTGAGGTGGTGATCTCCCAGATTTCCAGACGCCAGGAAGCGATCTCGAGCCAGCAGTATGGCCATGCTGGTTTGCCTCAGCCCAAGGGGTCAGCCGAGGTTATCCAGTTGCTCCAGCAAATCGGGATCCGCCAACTTTTGTAGGGCAAGCCGCGCGTCATCCCGCACCCCCCAATCGGGATCGCGACTGGCGCTGGTCAGCAATTGCCTTGTTAGCATCGTGTAAACAATGGGATCCTCGAGAGCCAGTTTCACCTGTTGCCCCAGGATCCCTAAGCTCCAGGCACAGTTGCCGCGTACCGCTGCGATTGGATCTTGAGCCAAGCCCCGGCAGAGAGCTGCGACCACCTCATCCAATGCCGGGCCAGGCAACGCCTGCGCCTGGGCCAGTTGTCCGAGGGCACTGGCAGCCCACAATCGCACTGCCGCGATATCCCCGGCCAACACTTCCAGCAACACCGGGTACGCCCGCGGATCCTTGGCATTGCCCAACGCCCACACCAAGCCTTTGCGCACATAGCCGTTCCAATCCCAGCGCAAGCCCTCGATCAGCACCTCCACCTCAGCGGGATCCGGATTCCGACCTAGGGCATAGGCTGCTCCCACCCGCACCAACGGGCAGGGATCCCGGACTAGGGCCAGCAGGGGTTTAACGGCACGGGGTTCTTCGATCTCACAAAAAGCGCGGGCCGCCTGCATCCGCAAATAGGGATCCGGATCCTGCAACTGCTGCAGCATCAGCTCCACATCCACCTCCGGCGGTGAGTGAGGTGGCAGCTCGTCTAGGGGCTCTAGGGGAGAAAAAGCGTCTTCTTGCATGAAGGGGTGCCCAGGTGTTGGCGGAGGGGACGAGGGCAAAACTTGCCCTTCCTCAAGGCAAAAGCCAGAGCCACAACAACCAAACCAGCAGCAGAGTTGCTGCCCATCATAAACTGCCGGGATCCTCCATCTGATCTGCTCTTTCCGGTTGGGATCCCGGCACCCTAAGCAAGTCCGCTCCTTCCAACACCCGCGCCGAGCGGATCACATCTCCCACCTGGATGCGCTCCACCCACTCCATCCCCTCGGTGACGTAGCCGAACACGGCATAGCGCCCGTCCAAAATCGGCAGAGCAGAGAGGGTGATGTAAAACTGGGAAGAGGCTGAGTCAAGTGGGCTAGAACGGGCCATGGCCACCGCCCCCAAACGATGGGGCAAGAGCAACTTACTCAGAGCAGCGGGATCCTGGATCAAGGTGTTGTAGCGGGGGTAGGGTTCCCCACGCAGCTGAATTTCCAGGGGGATGGTGCGCAGGCGGTTGCTCCCCGGCTCTGTTGCACCCCCTGTACCGTCACCACGGGGATCCCCACCCTGCACCACAAAAGGCTGCGGATCCTTTTCCACCCGATGGAAGGTGAGGCCATTGTAAAAGCCCCGCTGAACCAAATCCACGAACTGGCCGCCGGTCAGGGGTGCCGCTTCCCCGTGGATCGCCAAGATCACCTTGCCTACCCCCTCAGCAGTTTGCACCTCCATCTCCACCACTGCCTTCCCTTGCAGTTGCGGGCGGCTAGCATAGGCCGCCGGGATCCCAGAGGGGGATTCTGAGAGGGGGGGTGTACTGCGACAAGCCAACAGCCCGAGACAGAGGTATCCCAGAACTAAGCCCACTCCCACTCTGCAGCGGCTCATTCGCCCCAGCTTGGCGAATTTCATCTGCCCCTTCTCCTTCAATCCAATCTCCCACCCTCCAGGCGCTGCTGCCATCGAGATCTCTTAGCCCGGGGGGGATCCCTATTTGGATGCTTTAGATCCGCTGCGACAGTCCCAACTGCAAGGTGACGCTTTGAGCGCCATTGCTCACCCTCACACCGTAGGGGCTGATGGAGGTAACCCGCCACTCTGCTTTCACCGCATGGCCAACAGCCACCTGACGTACTACGTTGTCGATCAAAATCAGGGCCTTGGGAGCACCTGGATCGTGGATCAATCCCACCAGCTTCATCTGCGGCACAGGCTGGGGTGGGATCCGCGCTGGCACCGGAGGCGCAGGTACCCTGGGGGGAGAGGGAAGACCAGCCCCTCTTGAAGCAAGAGGAGCGGCAACAGTCGGCGGTTTTGCCGGTTCGACCAAGACAGCCTTTGCAGAATCCTCAGGTGGAGCTTTGGGGTTTTCATCCACATCAGCAGCAGTGGGAAGCAAGGGCTCCTGGTGAGCATCGGAATGGGAAGAATTGGGTGCCTCAGCCAAGGGATCCCGAGTGGCCTGCGAAAAAACCACCGCCCGCGGGCGCAGGGTCATCCAAAAAGCCAGCCCTGCCACCAAGGTAGCGGCCAAAGCCATACCCAGCAGTAATCCTCCGGCAGCAGAGAAGCGCCGGGAAGGCAGTGGGGGCCGTGTGCCGAGGTAAGGATATTCGCCGGCTTCTGACAGCCCCTCTTCCAAGCTGTTCTCCAAATCCTCGAACAGCTCATCCAACAGAGAATCTGCCTGCTTGACTTGGCCAGACCATGCCCAAGGGGAACGACGGCCTCTGCCCGCTGAAGCATCTAACCCGGACATACAACCTCCCTAGCCTGAACGGCGGGGATCCCGAGGAGTTGAGACACTCAGCCAACAGTTGCCGTCTATCGCCCAAAGGCTCTCAAAGGAGCCGCATTTCCGGGTACTCGGTCAACAGCGCCTCTGCCGACAGGGTGTCTCCCTCCAACTGCGGCGTCCACAGCACTTCGATGGCCACAATCCGATCTGCCGGAATCGAAGCCAGCTGCAACAGGCACTGCCGCAGATCCGCCATGGAGTTAACTACAGGTAGTGTACCCAAGTTACCACGATACGCAACCAGTAGATTTACCAGCAGGTACTCGCCAACATCTGGGATCCCAGCAGCAGATCGCTGCAGCGCCGCTTGGGAGACTTGTTGGATCTGGTTGTTGCGGTTGCTGAGGCTTTCGACGCTGAACTTGCTCCGTTCTTGTAAAGAGGCTTGATAGAACAGGGATTCGGCGCGGGAGAGGGGCAGCTTCTCCGCTTGGGCATGGCCATAGGCCCAGTAGTCACTGTAGCGCATCAAGCCAAGGGTGACCTCTTGCAACAGTTGGCTCAGCCCTTCTGGCGACTGAGTATCCGCCTCCAGAGCCAGGGCGTTCATGTCTTTTTGCAGTTGCCGGGCGCTGGCCAGCAGTCCCACTTTTACCTGCGCAACAGTTACCTGGGGATCGCGAACCCCAATGCTATCGTCCCCTTCTTCGGATCTGATCCCCGAGCGCAGCGTCTGCACCAAAAAGCTACCTGCCCCAATCAAGAGCAGCAGTGTGAGCAGGCCGCCACCCCCTCCCCAGAAAAAGGGCACCAGCAGCGGAAAACCGAAGCCGCCCCCATAGCTGGGGTACACGGGAGCTGAGTAGTGCGGGCCAATCGAGCGGGGGGCAGAGAACGTCGGAGACCGGAAAGATCCGCCGCCAATGCGACCGCCACTGCGTGCCCAAACAGCGCCTATGGGAGCCAGGGCCAAGGTCAAGGCCAGGGCAATGGCCAGCAGAGGCCGGCAGACGCGACCGATTCGTTTCAGCATGATCACAATGTTTTCGTCCATCACGGGGCTAGTCTTTCTTAATTCTACGCTTTCTCGTTGGCGGGAATAGGGGCGGAAACCGATCCCCCACCCGGCCATCTCACTTGTTCAATTCTTCTGTGTTGATTCTTTGTGTACTGAGCCGGCCAATGACCGTCAACCAATCGAGGCAGAGCCATGCTACGGTCTGGAAGGTTGCCAGGAGGAGGGCAAACAACAGCAATGCAAACTCAGGCTAACGTCCAAGCCGAGGAAAGAGAGCGGGCATCTTCTCCACCCCGTGCCCAGATTCGGCTGTTGGTGGTGGATATCGATGGCACGATTGCCGGGCCTTCCAACCAGGTTTCAGAGCCGGTTCGGGAGGCCATTCAGAAGGCCAAAGCAGCAGGGGTGCGAGTAGCCATCGCTACGGGTCGCATGCATCGTTCTGCCGAGCGGTTCCACTACGCGATTGGGGCCGATATGCCCCTATGCAGCTACCAGGGGGCTTTAATTCGGGATCCCGATAGCCAAAAGACCCTAAAGCACTGGAGCCTGGACTGGCCGCTGGCCGAGGAGTTGTTGCAAGCGTTGCAGGATCAGCCGGTGGGGGTTCACCTCTACATCGATGACCAGCTCTACTTACGGGAGCTGAGCCCTCTCAGTCAGGCCTATGCTGAGCGCTCTCAGGTGCCGTTCCAGATGTTCTCTTCCGCCCAATACGGACGAAGCCCCACCAAGATCCTGGCTGTTTCCGAGGATCTCGAGTTCCTGCAGGAATTGCAGGGATCCCTGCGGCGGCGGTATTCCCCTGACCAGCTCTACCTCACCCGTTCAGAGCCGATTTTTCTCGAGGCTACCCATCCGGCGGTGAACAAGGGCAATGCCGTTCGTTTTTTGGCGGAGGAAATGCTGGGGTTGTCGGCGGAGCAGGTGATGGCCATTGGCGATGGCGACAACGACATCGAGATGCTGCGGTATGCGGGGATCGGGGTGGCGATGGGAAATGCCTCGCCTGCTCTGTTGCCCCATGCCGATTGGATTGCCCCTCCTGTGGCAGAAGACGGGGTGGCGGCAGCCATCGAGACCTTTATCCTGGGCTAGGCAGGGATCCCATGCTGGGTCTGGCTTCTTCTCCCTTTCCTGAGGTCACCCTGCGTCCGGCGCAGCAACAGGCGTTGGCCTACCAATCGGGGCCGCTGGGGATCGCCGCCGTTCCGGGGAGCGGCAAGACCTTTATTCTGGAGCTGTTGATCGCCGATTTAATTCTCAATCGGGGGATCCCACCGGAGCGCATCGGGGTGTTCACCTACATGCGTTCGGCGCGGGGCAACTTGATCAGCCGCATCAATCAACGTTTGCAACGGGCGGGGTATCCGGATCGCTTTACCCAGGCCTTTACCCTGCATTCTTTGTCGTTGCGGGTGTTGCGGGAGGCCCCCAGCCGTTGGGAGGAGCTGTCTATTTTGGAGGGATACGAACAGGAGCGGTTGCTCAGCCGCCTGTGCCGCGCTTGGCTCGTCCGCCATACTCAGCTCTGGGAGCCGCTGATCCCCGGCGACAACAACCCGCAAAAGATCGCCCAAAACCGAGCCCAGTTCCGGCGCAGTTTCCAGCAGATGGTGCAGGTGGTCATCAGCAGGGCCAAGAATCTGCGCCTGGGGCCAGAAGTGATCCCCAGCGAGGGCTATCTGGGCTGGGCTGCTCCCATCTACGCCGGTTATCAAGCGGAATTGCGTCGCCTGGGCAAGTTAGACTACGACGACCTGGGCTGGCAAGCAGTGGATTTGATCGAGGGCAGTCCAGAGCTGCGGAAGCAGGTGCAGAACTGGTACGACTACCTGTTCGAGGATGAGGCCCAAGACAGTTCCCCCCTGCAGGAAGAGCTGCTGCGGCTGCTCAGCCAACGCACCGGCAACCTGGTGCGGGTGGGGGATCCCAACCAGAGCATCATGGGCACCTTTACCAGCGCCGAGCCGCGGCTGTTTCGCGCCTTTTGCCAGGCCAGTCCTCAGGTGGTGCTCTTGGATGAATCCAGCCGCAGCGCCCCCCAGATCATCGCTTTGGCCAACCGCCTGGTGGAGTGGGTGAATCAGCAGCACCCCATCCCGGCTTTGCGCACCGCTCTGGCCCCCCAGCCCATTCAACTGGCCACCTCCGGTGGCCAAAACCCCCCGGCCAGCGAGGGTGGTGTGGACTTTCTGCGGGTTGTCGGATCCCCGGAAGAGGAGCTGCAACAGGTAGTGCGGCAGGCCATTGCAGCCGCCCAAGCTTTTCCCGGCCAAACGGTGGCCATTCTGGTCACCACCAACGAAATGGGGGGCAAGGCCCTCAGCTATCTCCAGGAAATGGGAGCGGAGCGGGTGATCGATCTGTTGCGGGGCAGTCCCAGTCAGCGGCGGGTGTTGTTGCAGCTCAAGGGAATCATCGACTGGTTTGCCCAGCCCACTGCCCCCCCTCGCTTGGCTGCTGCTGTGGATTGCTTGGCGGATTGGGCGGGGATCCCACGTGCTGAACTGGGACCGATGTTGAGCTGGATCCGCGCCTCTCTGCCGGAGCGGCTGCTATTTCCCAACTTTGGTGAGGCTCCCACTCTGCCCGATGGCCCGCCTTGGCAGAACTTGGGCAGGCTGCTGCGCACCCTTGCCGGTTGGCTCCGGGCCGGGCGCTCCCCTTGGCCAGAGGTGCTGAATGTGATCGTTCAAAGCCTCTACCGCAAGCCGGAAGAGCTGTTTGTGGGTCGCTATGTAATCGATCAGCTGGAGCAGGTGCTGGGATCCCTGCCCGAAACCGATTGGCAGGAGATCGCCCAAGAATTTCAAGTGATTCTGGATCACCGCCTCAACAACTTGCCTTCGGAGATCTTCGCCTTCGACCCCGAGCCGGGCAGCATCACTGTCACGACTCTGCATCGCGCCAAGGGGCTGGAATGGGATCAGGTGTTCATCCCCCAGGTGTCGGCCTACGAGTTTCCCACCCAGTACGGGGAGCGGCCCCTGGGGCTGAGGTTTTTGGATGAAGTGGATATGCAGGCAGAGGCCCTGGCTCAGTTGCGACAGCTCAGCCCCAAAGGCGGCTGGGATCTGCAGGCCGACTCGGCCACCAAGCAAGCCTTTTTGGACTTGGCAGCGGAGCGGCTGCGGCTGCTGTATGTGGGCATCACCCGCAGCAAACGACGGCTCACCCTCTCGGTATCCAGCCAATCTCGCTTTGGCACAGAGCAGAGTTCATCTTTGGTGTTTCGGGTGTTAAGTCGCAGTTTTAGGGCCGGTTGACCGAGTGAGTCTCTCGTTCTTCATGGATTGGCAACCTGCTAGCATGGCTAAGCCCGATAGCGCTTGCGCGCCGCCTTGCGGCAATGGGGCAGTCTTTCAGAAGCTATGGATATTCTGCAATGCAACCTCGGCGTATTGCCCGCGAACTGGCCCTGCTGGGGGTCAATCAACTGCCAGCCACGGCGGCCAAACTGAGCGAAAAACAACTGGAGGACTTGCTGCTGGCAGCCATCCGCGCCCTGAGTGAAGAGACCCATGAAACCCTCTCCACAGCGGCGGCGGAAATCCAGCGCAGCGACCGTTTGTTGCACGAGAGCGATCCTCTATTGTTGGCCGATTCGGATCCCAAAGAAGAGGGTGGATCCCGCTCCGTCACCCTCCGCCTTCAGCAGGCCCAACGACACCTGCAGCGCCTGGAAATCACTCTGAAGGAGGCGGACGTTCCTGACCCCAATGCCTTACGGGGGGAATTGCTGGAGCTAATCCAGCAGGTGCAAGTGGCCCTCGGCAACGCCGGCCAAGCCTTAGAACACCTGGAACAGCGGCTGCACAGCGTCCGCCACATCTTGGATGAGGTTGTCCAGTTGTCCCAAAGAGCAGTCAACCGGGTGGGCGTTGCCCTGTCCATGCCGGAACTGTTGTACATTGCCCAATCCCAAGAAGTGCGCGCCTACGCTTTGCAACTGTTAACTGCCCTGCGAACCCACAAGGAGGCGATTGATGCTCGTTTGCAAAAGGCTTTGGTGGGTTGGCAATTGCAGCGGGTTGGTCGGATCGAACGAGATATCCTGCGCCTGGCGGTGGTGGAGATGGAAATACTGGCCAGCAGCCCCGTGAAGGTTGCCATCAACGAAGCTGTAGAATTGGCCAAAAAATACGGGGATCCTGAGGCCGCCGCTTTCGTCAACGGAGTGCTGCGACGGGTAGTGGACAGCCAGATGGAGACCCACCGGGGTCGGGATCCCTCCCTCCCTGGTTCTGGTTCCGGGGGCTGAGCAGATCACTGGGGATCTTCCTTGCCAGGATAAAAGTCGGGATCCATCACCTGCTCAAATGTGTAGGGACACTGGGCAGGCAGATCTGCTTCAGACAATGGTGTTTCTCTCACCACCAACAGGATCCCGTCCTGGTGAGCCTCTTGCAGGGCTGCCGAAAGATCGGGCTTGAGGCTGGGACTGTCTTTGAGCAATCGCTGGATCTGGCGGCGTTGTTCAGTAATCGTTGCCCGCCAACTTTTGCCTCGCAGGTGGGGTTGCAATTGCCACTTCAGCAAATGCCCTACCAGGATCCCCAGCCGGTGCAGCAATTCCCGGCGTTCTTGCCTGCCCAAAGCCTCGATTTCCTCCACCAAGTTGGCGATATCCAGTTGATCCCACTGCCCCGATTTCAGCAGTGCGGCTTGCTTTTGCGTCCAGGCATAGAAGTCGTACTCGTAAAGTTGCATGCTTCATTGCCTAACTGGGCACTGGCCAAGGAGATCTTAGTAAACTACCCGACTCCGACCGCTAAGCGGTACGGAGCGGGCTTTCAGTAGCCCTGAGCCTGCTCTGCTCTACCAGAGAACAAAACAGGCCCGAACCTCTAGGCTGGT